>DAOOIT010000005.1:43892-136502 GCA_035384565.1 Planctomycetota bacterium
TCCCGCGGGTTGCCAACCCGCGGGAGGTTGGGGTCGGGAGGTTGGGGTTGGACGCAGGAGCGTCCGGATCATCGCCCCCACGCGGAGCGTAGGGGCGAGAAGGAGAAGGTGACGGAGCATAGGGGCGAGAAAGAAAACCTCCGCAAGTGGGACGCTTGCGGCTGCTCTCCCTCGTCCCCGCGCTCACCCCCCTTTTTCCTCGTCCCTACGCTCTGCTCCTTTCTCTCGTCCCAACGCTCTGCGTGGGGACGGGCCTCTTGGCCGCTCCGCGGCCTCTTCGTCAGCGAAAAGAACCTCCCGCGGGTTGCCAACCCGCGGGAGGTTGGGGTCGGGAGGTTGGGGTTGGACGCGGAAGGGCTGTGCCGAGCGGCTGGCGGGCGCCGCCTGCCCATGCTGTATCAACCCTGTGAGGAGGAAGGTGATACAGCATGGGTAGATGGGCGAGAATGGGCGATTCTCGCGGTTCCGGCCATGCTGGCTCATCTGCGGGATGAGCCAGCATGCGGCGGGGAACGCCTTGGAGCGTAAGGCGTTGCGGCATAGCGAGTTATGTGGCGGCCCTCGCCGGCGCCGCAGCACCCGCGCCATGCTTCCCGATGGCGGCTGCGCGGGGGTGCCAAACCCTGATGAGCCCAAGTCCAGATGGCCGTTTCGTGTGCCGCGCGGGGGCCGTCTCGGCGACCCTGCCGCAGCCCTCACCGCGAGTAGCGCTCGTGCACGGCAGGCATGGCGGGGAAGGGGGCGTGCGGCTCGGCCTGGTACCAGTAGGCCACCGAGGCAATGTCGTCGGTGAGCGGCTGGAACTTGCCGCCCGGCCACCAGCCCAGGGCCTGCATCGTGACCTTCAGGTCGCGCTTGAAGCGGATGGGGTCGAGGATGTGCCAGCGGTAGAGGCCGTGCCGCGGCACCTGGCCCTCGGGCTTGCTGTAGAGGGGATAGCCGAGGAACGGGGTCGAGTAGGTCTGCCCGCCGAAGCCCCAGGCGCCGCAGAAGTAGTCCTCGGTGCCCGTGCCGCAGATCGTCGGGAATCGGCCATCGCCGTCCATGTAGAACTTGATCTCGCCCTCGCCCCACCAGCCGTTGGAGAGCTGGGTCCAGGCCATGAAGGTGCCGACGTAGTGCCCCCGCCCCTTCACGCCGTCGAGCAGAACGTGCTCGGGGTACTCGCGGGTGGTGAGCGAGCGGCGCCATTGGGCGTGGAGGTAGGCTGCCTCATCGGGCACGGGCTGGAGGGCGTAGGTGATCTGGTAGAAGAAGCCGCCGATGGCCTCCCAGCGCTGGTTCTCGATGGTCACGCGGGCGCGCCGGCGGAAGGGCATGGGGAAGTAGCAGTTGAAGCCGCCCGAGGGGTTGACGCAGATGGGCAGCGAATTCACGTTGTAGCGCAGCGCGTGGCCGTTGCAGAAGAAGTCGCCCAGGGGCACCTCGATGGAGGGCGCCTCCTCGCCGTCCCAGGCGAAGCGCAGCAGGCAGTCGCGATAGGCCTTGGGGTCCACCGTGATCCAGATGTGCTGGAGGACGCCGGGGCCTTGGATGTCGGCAAGAGTCACGGTCTGGCCCGGCTCGAGGGTGATGCAGGGCCGCACCTTCCAGCCCTGCCCGAGCATGGAGGCGGGGCCTTGGCCATGGGGGTCCTCCTTCGCCCCGCCGCCTTTTTCCCCGGTGGGGTTCTCCGCCGAGATCGAGCGCGTCTCGGCCTCCGACAGCAGCGGCAGCGTTCCGAGGCCCAGGCCCAGGCGAGGCAGTGCGTCCATCCGGCATCCTCCAGCAGCAGGGGGAGTGTCTGGCAACACGCGTGTAGGGTTACCACAGGATCTCTCCGCTGTCAAGACGCGGATGGCCGTCTGCGTGAGAGTCTGCTTGACCCTGTACGCCATCGGGTGTTGACTACATGTAGCAGAGGAGAACGGGCACAGCCGCAGGAGGGTTGGCCATGAGGATGATGCTGAGGGTGAACTTGGCGACCGAGAGGGCCAATGCGTTGGCTCGGGCAGGGAAGCTGTCGAGCACGATTCGCTCGATCCTGGACGACTTGAAGCCCGAGGCCGCCTATTTCGTGGCGGACGAGGGCCAGCGCACGGGCTTCCTGTTCATCAACGTCGCCGACAGTTCGGAGATTCCTCGCATCGCCGAGCCCTGGTTCCTGGCGCTCGATGCAGAGGTGGACCTGCGCCCGGTCATGAACACTGACGACCTGGCCAAGGCCGCCGCGCACATTGACCAGGCCGCGCGCAAGTATGGCGCGTAGGCCGCCGCGCGCTCCTTGACTTCCCCGTACCGCGTGGTATCCTGGCAGGAATGACAGAGGGAGTATCCGCTTCAGTCGTCTGTGCCCTCGCCGCCCTGCTGGCGGTCGCGCCCCGGGCCATCGCCGCGGGGGCGATCGCGGGCACTGAGGGGCCGGCCCCGCTCGCCGACGTGCTCGAGCCCATCCGCGCGAAGCACAAGCTGCCCGCCCTCGCCGCAGCCGTGGTGCTCAAGGGGCAGGTGGTCGCGCTCGACGCTGTCGGCGTGCGGAAGGCGGGCACCGACGTGGCCGTGACGCGGGACGACCAGTTCCACATCGGCTCGTGCACCAAGGCGATGACGGCCACGCTCGTCGGCCTCCTGGTCGAGCAGGGGAAGCTGAAGTGGGAGACGACCCTGGCCGAGGCGCTGCCCGGCCTCGCCGAGGCCATGCACCCCGACTTCCGCCCCGTGACGATCCGCCAGCTCCTCTGCCATCGCGGCGGCGTCCACCCCAACCTGCCCGAGGGCAAGTCGTGGGCCGACGCCGCGCAGGGCGACACGCCGCGCGAGCAGCGCGCCCACTTCGCCCGCGCCCACCTCACCCAGCCGCCCGCGTACAGGCCGGGCACAAAGTACCAGTACTCCAACGCGGGCTATGGCATCGTGGGCGCCGTCCTCGAGCAGCTCACCGACACCCCCTTCGAAACGCTGATGCGCACGAGGCTCTTCGAGCCGCTGGGCATGGCCTCGGCCGGCTTCGGGGCCATGGGCACGCCCGGCAAGGCGGACCAGCCCTGGCAGCACCGCGTGAACGAACGGGGCGAGGCCGTGGCCATCGAGCCCGGGCCGCGGAGCGACAACCCCGACCCCCTCGGCCCCGGCGGCAAGGTGCACTGCTCGCTGGCCGACTGGGCGAAGTTCGTGATGGAGCACCTGCCCACCAGCCCGCGCTCGCCCCGGCTGCTGAAGCCTGAAACCCTGGCCACGCTGCACGAGCCGCCCGAGGGCGGCGTCTATGCCCTCGGCTGGAACGTGATGGGCCGCCCCTGGGGCGGCGGCCGCGTGTTCATGCACGCCGGCAGCAACACGATGAACTACGCGGTGGCCTGGCTGGCCCCACTGCGCGACTTCGCCGTGCTGGTCGCGACCAACCAGGGCAACGGCGGCGCCGAGAAGGCCGTGGATGAAGCCGCGGGAGCGCTCGTGCGCAAGTTCCTGGAGCCCCGATGACCACCCGCCGCCGCATCCCCCGCGAGCAGAGGGACTGAGAGCACGCCGAGCCGGCCGTGCGCGTGTGGGTGCAGTACGCCGAGCGCAAGTTCGGCGTCGAGTTCCGCCACCACGAGTGCCAGGTGCATCTCGACGAACTCGTCGCCACCCAGTCCGAGATCGAGCGGGTCAAATACCAGCTCGTCCGCGACGAGGGCTATCGCGCCGACGAGCCGATCATGGTCTACCGCGGCCGCCTCGGCACACCGTTCATCGTGGACGGCCACACCCGCGCCCGCGTGAAGTGGGACCTCGGGGAGCGCGTGGTGACGGCCATCGTGCTCTCGGCGACGAACGTGGAGCTCGACGCGGAGTTCGCCCGTATCGCCGAGGCCGTAGGCGGCGGCAAGCCGATGCACATCCGCGACGTGCCGGTGGTGGACCGCATCGGCGAGGGCACCGAGGCCTGGGCGAAACGCCGCGCCGAGCTGCACCGCGAGCGCGAGCGCGGCCTCGCCCGCAAGCGCGCCGCCTCCCAGCAGCGCCAGAAGTAGCCGCCACCGCCGCCCCACCCAGGCCGAGCGAGCAGCCGCCCCGAGCCTCTCGCGGGGCGCGGCGCACTTCTCCTGCGGCCCCCAGGCCCCGAACGCGCCGGCGCGCTCCGCCCGCGTGCACTGCCGGGCTTCGCCACTCGGGGGGTGAGCCTACATTTCGCCCTTGGTTTCGACGACCCAGATGTTGCGGTACTGGACCGGGTTGCCGTGGTCCTGAAGGTGGATGCCGCCCGGCTCCTTGGGGTCGCCGCCCCAGTGCGCGGCCGTGGGGTTGGGCACCTCGGTCTTGTCCTGCACCAGCACGCCGTTGTGGAGAACGGTGAGGGTGGCGTTCTTGATCTTCTTCCCCTCGGCGTCGAAGCGCGGGGCGGTGAAGGTGATGTCGTAGGTCTGCCATTGCATGGGCGGAGCGCACATGTTGACGAGGGGCCGCCCGCAGCCGTAGATGCCGCCGCACTCGTTGCTCTCGCCCGAGAGGCCATAGCTATCGAGCACCTGCACCTCGTAGCGTCCCTGGAGGTACACGCCGCTGTTGCCGCGGCCCTGGCCGCGGGCCTTGGGCATGAAGGGGGTGCGGAACTCGAGGTGGAGCTTGCAGTCGCCGAACCTCTTGCGCGAGATGACGCCGCCGCCGCGCACCTCCATCGCCTTCTCCTCGGGCAGGAGCTTCCAGGGGCTGTCCTTGCCGTCGCGGGTCTGCCACTCGTCGAGGCAGGTGCCGTCGAAGAGCACCACGGCGCCCTGCGGCGGCTTGGCGCCCAGCGTGGGCGAGAGGCGCACGACCTTCTTCATCTCGAACGTGCCGCCGGGCGTGCCCTGGATGGTTCCCGTGAATCGCTCGCCCTCGATCGTGCCCGTCCACTCGGTGCCTTTGAGCTTGCCGTCGGCGGCCTTGCCACTGAACGCCACCTTGCCCTCGGCCTCCTTGCCCTGGAGGACGACGAGGGCGGGAATGCGCTTGTCGAACTCGTCGAGCAGATTGGCCTGATAGGCGCCGTCGCCGAGCGCGATCACCTGGGCCACGAGCGGCGCCTGGGCGCCGTTGGCCGACTTCCACGTGCCCTGCCAGTCGCCCATCGCGGCGTCTTGGGCGAGGGCGCTGCCCGCCATCAGAGCCACGGCTGCCAGCACGGTGCGCATCGTCTGCCTCCTGTCGTGTGAGGGAACTTGCCTGGGCCGCGGTGCTAGGGTACTGGCCGAGGCCGCGCGTGTCAAGCGAGCGAGGGTTCTCAGGGGGCTTTGGCCTTGGGCGCGGCGGGGCCGGGGCCGAGCGCGCCGAGCAGCGCCTTGGCGCTCTCGACGAAGGGCGAGGAGGGGAACTTGGCGACGACCTCGGAGAGCCGCAGGCGCGCGAGCTCCGGCTGGCCGATCCGCAGCAGGCTCTCGCCCCCCCAGAGCAGCGCGAGCGGGCGGAAGGGCGACTCGGGGTGGCGGCGCAGGAACAGCTCGTAGCCGTCGGCCGCCTCCTTGGGGCGTTTGGCCAGGGTGTGGCATTGGGCGATGCGCAGCAGGGCCATTTCGGCCGGGCCCCCCTCGGGCCAGCTCTCGAGGAAGTGGGTGTAGGCGGCGATGGCGGCGTCGAAGAGCGATTCGCTGGCGAGCGTTTCCCCAGCCTCGAGCAGGCGGAGCGCGTCGGGGTCGGCCGGCGTCGTCCGCTCGTTGAGCGGGGGCCATAGGGGCGCACGCTCGGGCCCGCCTGCCGTCCCTTTGCCGGGCGAGCCGGCCGGCCGCGTGAGCTTGGGCCGGGAGCGTGAGGCGGCGGCGCCGATCGGGGCGGTGAGGAACCGCACCGTGGCGCCCAGGATGACCAGGAGCGCCAGGATCAGGACGACGATGAGCTCTTTCCTCGCCATGCTCGGCGACCCTGAGGGGGCGGAGCGGCCGGTTCCCGAGGCGCACCCAGGCTACCAGAAGCGTCGCGGGCGCTCAAGGGCCGGGCGTGGCCGGCTCGGCGCCGCGGGGGTCCAGGGGCGCGCGCACGTAGCGCCGCTGGCAGGCCATGCAGAGGTCGAATCGGAACTCCTTGTAGACGCTCTCCTCGAGTTCCTCGGGGTCGGCGTGCCGCAGGCGCGCGAGGAGGGCGCGGAGCTCGCCTCGCGTGTCGCGCCGGAGGTCGTCGGGGGTGAGCTCCAGCGGGTCGTAGGCGGCGTAGACCTGGATGCGCGCCTCGTAGCGGGCCGGCTCATCGGCCAGGAGGGGCTTGCCGCACAGGTCGCAACTCAGGTGGTCCATCGAAGCCCGGCGCCGGTGCGCCGCACGGGGTCACTGGGGCTTCTCGGAGAGCCAGTACCAGCAGTTCTTGTCGTGGATGGCGGTGAGCGTGAGCCCCTGGGCGTGGCCGTCGAAGAAGGCCCAGTTGCACTTGCGGTTGTCCATTCTGCCGGAGCCGTGGCGCGCGACGACCTCGCCGGCGTAGATGCTGCCGCTCTTCGTGAAGTCGGTGGCGAGGCGCGGGTACTTGGGCTTGACGGCCCAGTGGCTGTCCCAGTTCTCGCCGATGTAGAGGGTGTTGGTGGCGTCGGGGATAACGTCAATGTGGCCCGCCGCGATGCGCCCGTCGTCGGCGTCGGGGTCGCGCAGCCGCTGGGGATTGGTGAACATGGCGGTGTAGGCATTCATCCCGTAGTACTGCATGCCCACGGCGCTGTAGGGCGGCGGGCTGTAGACGACCGTGCACTTGAGCACGGCGTAGAGGTCCTCGAAGGCGGCCTTGACCTCGTAACTGCCGCCCTTGGCTTTGAGCGCATCGCTGACCTCGACGCCGCGCGCGCCCAGGTAGGGGATGATCTTGCCGCGCCAGTTGTGGGACTTGTACCAGTAGTACGTCGTGCCGCTGTCGGTCACCTCGGTGCGGTCGCCGTAGTAGTAGGTGGCGTTGTCCACCGAGTCCCTGGGCTGGGTATCGGCATAGGGCGGCGAGGGGAGCCAGCCTTCGTGGCCCACCGAGTAGGTGATGATGGCCTTCACGACCTGGCCGACGTTGGACAGGCAGCGGGCCGCTCGGGCCGCGGCGCCGCCCGAGAGCAGGGCGGGCATGAGCATGGTGGCCACCAGCATGATCAGGGCGATCACCACGAGGAGCTCGATCAGGGTGAACGCGGACCGTCGGCGACGCGATCTGTGTCCGAAATGCATCATCCGCTCCTAGTTGGGCTCAGCGGGGGCGTGCGGCGGGCGTCGTGCCTCCATGAACATGTTACCATAACGCCAGGGTTTTGCAAGCGCCTATGCCGGGAGATCGGCCAGCTTCTTCGCAATGAGCTCGCCGACCACCTGGGGATTGGCCTTGCCGCGCGTGGCTTTCATCACCTGGCCCATCAGGAAGCCCTGGGCCTGCTTCTTCCCCTCGCGCAGGTCAGCGGCGGCTTTGGGGTTCTCCCGGAGCACTCGGAGGACGACGGACTCGAGTTCCGCGGTGTCCGAAATCTGCCGCAGACCGCGGCTTTCGATGATCTCCGGGGCGCGGCGGCCGGTGGCCGCCATCTCGGCGAAGACCTCCTTGCCCGTGTTGGGGGCGATGGTGCCCGCGCTCACGAGCCCCATCAGTTCCACCAGCGCCGCCGGCGGCACGGCCAGTTCCCCGATGGCAAGGCTGCGCGTCTTCAGCTCGCGCAGAACCGGGCCCATCACCCAGTTGCTCGCGGCCTTCGGCTCCGCGCCCAGCGCGACGCAGGACTCGAAGTAATCCGCCAACGCTCTGTCGGCCACGAGCACGCCGGCATCGTAGTCGGGCAGGCCCAAGGCCGCAACGAATCGCCGCCGCCGGGCGGGGGCCATTTCGGGCAGTGAGGCCCGCACGCGTTCCAGCCACGCCTCGTCGATCTCCACGGGCACGAGATCGGGCTCGGGGAAGTAGCGGTAGTCCTGCGCCTCCTCCTTCGAGCGCATGGGAGCCGTGCGGCCGGCCGCGTCGTCCCACAGCCGCGTCTCGCGGGCGACCTGTTCGCCGTGGGCCAGGCGGTCCGACTGCCGCCGGGCCTCGTATTGGAGGGCGCTGGCGACCGCTTTCATCGAGTTGACGTTCTTAATCTCCACCCGGTTGCCGTACTCGCGTGCGCCCACGGGCCGCAGCGAGATGCTGGCCTCGAAGCGCAGCGAGCCCTCCTGCATCTTGCAGTCGCTCACGCCCAGGTAGAGGAGCATGCTGGCCAGCGTTTCCATGTAGACGGTGGCTTCCTCGACGCTTCGCAGGTCGGGCTCGGTTACGATCTCCACGAGCGGCGTGCCCGCGCGGTTGAGGTCCACCAGTGTCGCGCCGGCCAGCGCCGCGCGCTCCGCCTCCGACAGGTCGAACAGGGTGGTCTGCTGTAAGTCCTCAGGGTGCAAGAGCTTGCCGGCATCCTCTTCGATGTGGACGTTGTGGATTCGCACGCGCCGAGTGCGCCCGCCCACGTCGAGGTCCACATGGCCATTGACGCCGAGGTTCCGGTAGTTCTGCGAGATCTGGTAGTTCTTCGGCAGGTCGGGGTAGTAGTAGTTCTTGCGGTCCAGCGCCGTGTTTCGGCTGATCGAGCAATTGAGCGCGAGGGCGGTCTTCAGGGCGTGCTCGAATGCCGTGCGGTTCAGGACGGGCAGCACCCCCGGGTGGCCGGTGCACACGGGGCACGTCTGGGTGTTGGGCGGTGCGCCGAAGCGGGTGCTGCATCCGCAGAAGAGCTTGGTCTTTGTGGCCAGGTGCGCGTGGGCTTCCAGGCCGATGACCACCTCGTAGGTGCTCTCGCTCACAGCGGCGGCCTCCGCAGATGGTGGTCGGTGGCCCGCTCGTGCGCGCGGGCGAGTTGCAGGAGGCCCAACTCATCGAACGGCTTGCCCAGAAGCTGGAGGCCGATGGGCAGGCCCCCGCTCGTGAAACCACAGGGCACGGCGATGCCGGGGATGCCGGCGAGGTTGCACGAGATCGTAAACACGTCTCCCATATACATTTGCAGCGGATCATCGGCCCTCTCACCCACGCGGAAGGCCGCCGTGGGCGCAGTGGGGCAGGCGATGGCATCCACCTTCTTGAACGCCTCGTCGAAATCCCGCTTGATCAGCGATCGCACCTTGGAGGCCTTGAGGTAGTAAGCGTCGTAGTAGCCGCTACTTAGGGCGTAAGTTCCGAGCAGGATGCGGCGCTTGACCTCGGGTCCGAAGCCCTCGGCCCGCGACCGCGAGACCATCTCGATCAGATCCGCCTGGTCACCGGCGCGGTGGCCGTAGTGCGCGCCATCGTAGCGCGCCAGGTTCGAGCTGGCCTCGGCCGTGGCGATCACGTAGTAGACCGCCACGGCGTAAGCCGATAGGCTACCATTCTTTACGTCAATCCTGCTGTGCGGCAGCGATATCTCGGTTACCTCGGCGCCCTGCCCCGCCAGCACCTCGACCGCATGACGCACAGCGCCCTCCACGTCGCGGTCCATGCCCTCGATGAAGAACTCCCGCGGCAAGCCGATTCGGCGGCCACGGATGTCAGCCTCCAGTTGCCCAACGTAGTCGGGCACGGGCTCGGGGGCGGAGGTGGAGTCGCGCGGATCATGCTGCGCGATGACGCCAAGGAGGAGCGCCGCATCGGTCACATCGCGTGTCATCGGGCCGACCTGGTCGAGCGATGAGGCGAAGGCGATCAGGCCGTAACGCGAGACGCGGCCATAGGTTGGCTTCATGCCCACCACGCCGCAGAAGCTGGCCGGCTGGCGGATGGAGCCGCCCGTGTCGGAGCCGAGGGCCATCGCCGCCTCGCCGGCGGCCACGGCCGCGGCCGACCCCCCGCTCGAGCCGCCGGGCACTCGGTCGAGGTCCCACGGGTTCCGCGAGGCGCCGAACGCTGAGTTCTCGGTGGACGAGCCCATCGCGAACTCGTCGAGATTGGTCTTGCCGACGGGCACGGCCCCCGCGGCAAGGGCTCGCTCGACCACGGTGGCGTTGTAGGGCGGCACGTAGCTGGCCAGCATCTTCGATGAGCACGTGGTGCGGGTGCCGGCCGTACACAGGTTGTCCTTGATGGCGATCGGGATGCCGCACAGCGCCCCGGGCTTCTCGCCTCTGGCCAGCGCCGCGTCAATTTCCCGTGCCCGCCGCAGCGCCCCTTCGGCGTCCACCGACACGAAGGCGTGGAGCTTGCCCTCCACCGTCCCGATGCGCTCCAGGCATGCCCTCGCCGCCGCCTCGGCCGTCAAGCCGCCGGCGACGATCTTCTCGCGTATCTGGTGTCCGGTCAGTTCGTGGGGTGTCAAGGTTCAGCCCAGCCCCTTTGCCTTCTCTGCTCGCTCTCTTCGTCCTCTCCGCTCTGCGTGCCCTGCGTGAGACTCTTCACGCCTTCGCGATCACGCCGAGAACCTCCTGTGCCGCCGCGATGGTGGCGTCAATATCCGCCTCGGTGTGCGCGGCGGAGACGAAGCCTGTCTCGAACTGCGAGGGGGCGAAGTAGAAGCCCCGGTCGAGCATGCCGTGGAAGAAGGCGGCGTAACGCCTGACATCTGCTCGCTTTGCGTCGGCATAGCTCCACACAGGGCCTGGACAGAAGAAGGTGCAGAACATGGACTGCACCCCGACGCCATGCGTCGTGAGGCCAGCCTTGGCGGCGGCCTCGGCCATGCCGCGGCACAGCCGTTCGCAGAGAGCGTTGATCCTCTGGTAGACCGCGCCATCGCGGAGGCGCTCCAGCGTGGCCAGGCCCGCCGCCACGGCGATGGGGTTGCCCGACAGCGTGCCCGCCTGATACGTCGCGCCTACGGGGGCCACATGGTCCATAATGTCCGCCCGTCCGCCATAGGCACCCACGGGCAGCCCGCCGCCGATGATCTTGCCCAGGGTCGTCAGGTCGGGCGTCACGCCGTAGAGCGCCTGCGCCCCGCCCCAGGCTGCACGGAAGCCCGTGATCACCTCGTCGAAGATGAGCAGAATCCCGCGCTTCCTCGTGACCTCCCGCAGTCCTGCCAGGTAGCCGGGCTTCGGGGGGATCAGCCCGACGTTGGCCGCGATCGGCTCGATGATGATGGCCGCGATCTCTTTGCCGCGGGCGTCGCACAGGGCCTTCACCGCATCCAGGTCGTTGTAAGGCAGCACGAGCGTGTGCCGAGCGAAGTCGGCCGGCACGCCGGGCGAGGTGGGGATGCCGAACGTCAACGCCCCCGACCCCGCGGCCACCAGCAGGCCGTCGGCGTGGCCGTGGTAGCAGCCGTCGAACTTCACAATCGCGTCGCGGCGCGTGAAGGCCCGGGCCAGGCGGATCGCGCTCATCGTCGCCTCGGTGCCCGAGTTCACCAGCCGCACCTTCTCGATGGACGGCACGGCCTCGACGAGCAGTTCGGCGAGGCGCGTCTCGGCCAGCGTGGGCGCGCCGAAGCTCGAGCCCTTCTCGGCCGCCGCCTTCACCGCCGCCACCACCTCGGGCGCGGCGTGGCCCAGAATCAGCGGGCCCCACGACGCCACGTAATCCACGTACGCGTTGCCGTCAATATCCGTCAGCCGGCAGCCCTGGCCGCTGGCCATGAAGACCGGCGTGCCGCCCACGCCCCCGAACGCCCGCACCGGGCTGTTCACCCCGCCAGGGATCAGCTTGCGCGCCGCCTCGAAGGCCGCCGCCGACTTCGCATGCTCTTGCCTCTCGCCCATACGGTTTCCTCGCCCGGCCGGGTTGGGAGTCGCGGATGCGACCGATCATACCCCGCTGGGCGCTCGCAGTCAAACGGGCCGCCTGGCACTTGGCATCCCTCCCCTCGCCGGATACAATGGCGGCGCCCCTGAACACGAAAGGCGCCGCCCCCATGGACGACAAGCTTTCCTACCAGAAGTCCGGCGTGGACATTGATGTGGCCGACGCGACGAAGCGCGCGATGGCCAGGAGCCTGGAGACCCGCGACCCCCGCGTGCTCAACCGCCTGGGCGCCTTCGCATCGCTCTTCGACGCGTCCTTCCCCGACCTCCGGCACCCCGTGCTCGTCCTCAAGATCGAGGAGCCGGGCAGCAAGCAGAAGCTCGCCTTCCAGCACCGCCGCCCCGTCGGCATCGCCTACGACCTCATCAACCACCTGGTCAACGACATCATCGTACTGGGCGCGCGGCCCCTGGCAGTCCTCGACGTCATCATCTGCGGCAAGCTCGAGAAGGACGTCGTCGCGCAGTTCGTGGACGCCCTGGCCAAGGCCTGCCGCGAGCAGGACTGCTCGCTCGTGGGCGGCGAGACCAGCGAACAGCCGGGCGTGGTCGAGGCGGGCGTCTACGTGCTGGCCGCCAGCATCGTGGGCGTGGCGGACCGCGACCGGGTGATTGACGGCTCGAAGATCGCCCTCGGCGACACCGTGCTGGCCGTCGCCTCCAACGGCCTCCACACCAACGGCTACTCCCTCGTCCGCGCCCTGATGGCGAAGAAGCCAGGGATTCTGGAGAAGCAGGTCGGCGGCGAGAGCTTCCTCGACGCCATTCTCCGCCCCCACAAGTGCTATTGGCAGCCGTTCCGCGACCTCTTCGCCTGGCCCGAGCTGCACGGCCTGGCCCACATCACGGGCAGCGGCATCGCCGGCAACCTCAACCGCATCCTCCCCCCTGGCCTCGACGCCTCGATAGACCTCTCCGCCATCCGCGTCCTGCCCCTCTTCAAGCTCATCCGCGGCGAGGGCGGCGTGGAGGACAGCGACATGCTCCGCACCTTCAACCTGGGCGTGGGCATGACCCTCGTCGTCGCCCCCTCCGCCGTCCCCCGCATGCAAGCCCACCTCGCCGCCAAGGGGTGTGAGAGCTATCCCATTGGGGAGATTGTCGAGGGGAGGCAGGAGGTCACATACCGTGGCAGCATCCAGTGGTCATAGGACCTGGGCAACCCAATACCGTGCCAGGAGCGCTTCAATGCGGAAGTGGTCTGTGTGGGCACTCTCAGCCGTCGCAGTCGCGCTCGCGTTCACCCCGGGCCCCTCGCCCGCCGGCGAGGCCGATCCCTGGGCGGGCGAAAACGACGAGACTCGTGAGAAAATGGAGGAACTGGCGGAGGAGGAGATCACGGGGCGACTCGACGACGAGCAGCGCGACATGGTCCACAAGTACTGGGCCAGCCATCTGCGCCGTTGCGCGATGGACGGCGTGGACTCGGCCCGCTACTCGATCGCGGAGCTGAAGCTCCAGCGCGGCGATGCCAAGGGCGCCGTGGCGGCGCTGGGCGAGATCGCGGCCAGCACGGCGAACGCCGAGGTGCGCAGCCTCGCTCACCTGAACCTCGGCGAAATCCACCGCCGGCACCTCAACGACGCCGATGGGGCGGTGAAGCACTATCTCCAGGTGGCGGGCGTCCAGCGGCACATGGCCCGCCACTGCCTGCTGCGCATGTGCGACGAGATGGGCAAGGCCGACGTGGCGGCGAAGGCCGTGGAGGCCATCCTGCCCGGCGTGAAGGAGAAAGGCGAGAAACTCGCCCTCCTCCACCAGCTCGCCGCGCTCTACAGGCGCCTGAACCAGGCCGACCAGGCCCTGGCCACCTACGAGCGCATCGCCAAGGAGTTCACTGCCGCCGACGCCAGGGAGATGCGCGAGGCGGCGGTGCGCGAGGTGCGCGAGGCCGTGGACAAGATGATCGCCCTGCGCCAGCGCGACCGCGACGGCGATGATGAGGCCGCCGAGAGGATTGCGGAGCAGCTCGAGGCCCGCCGCCGCGAGCTTCGCCTCGCCCGTCGGATGGACGAGTTGAAGGCCTTCGAAGAAGCCATGGAGCAGGGCGAAGCAAAGCTGCGCAAGGCCGAAGAACAGCGCGAACGCCGCGAAGAAGAGAAGGACGCCCCCAAGAAGGAGGGGGAACTGTAAGAGCGCACAATGGGGGAATGACGGTGCCGAAGCCCACGATTCTGGTTCTCGGGCTCCTGGCGTCCTTCGCCTCCGCGACGGAGCCCTGCCGCATCGAGGTGGTGGAGAAGGGCAGCGGCTGGCCCGTGCCGCTGGTCGAACTCCGCACGACGCATCAGGTGCGATTCCTCACCGACAATGCGGGCGTGATCGCCTTCGACCTGCCCGAGCTGATGGGGCGCGAGACGTGGTTCGACGTGCTCGGCCACGGCTACGAGGCGCCCAAGGACGGCTTCGGCTACCGGGGCGTCCGCCTCACGCCTCAGCCCGGCAAGACGCTCAAGGTCGAGGTGGCGCGCACCATCATCGCGAAGCGCCTCGGCCGGCTGACGGGCGGCGGCCTCTTCGCCGAGAGCCAGAAGACGGGGCGCGAGGGCGACTGGCCCGAGTCGGGCGTGCTGGGCTGCGACAGCGTGCAGAACGCCGTCCATCGCGGCAAGCTCTTCTGGGCCTGGGGCGACACCACGCTGGCGCACTACCCCCTCGGCATCTTCCACATGAGCAGCGCCACCACGGCGCCCCAGCCGCTCGCATCGTTCGAGCCGCCCGTGCGGCTGAAGTTCGACTACTTCCGCGACGCCCAGGGCCGCCCCCGCGGCGTAGCGCAGATGCCGGGCACCGGCCCCACCTGGGTGAGCGGCTACGTGAGCCTGCCCGACAAGAGCGGCGCCCCCCGCCTCGTGGGCGCGTACGTGAAGATCAAGCCGCCGCTCGAAGCCTACGAGGCCGGCCTGTGTGTGTGGAACGATGCGGCCTCGGCCTTCGAGCGGCACAGGGTCGTCTGGACGAAGTCCGACGCCGAGCCGAAGAAGCCGCCGCTGCCCGAGGGCCATCCCGCCCTGTGGAAGGACGCGGCGGGCCAGGAGTGGGTGCTCTTCGGCGACCCGTTGCCGAGGCTCCGCTGCCCCGCGACGTTTGAGGCGTGGGGCGACCCGTCGCAGTGGGAGCCGCTCACGCCGCAGGAGAGCCTGGTCGCCGCCTCCGATGGCAAGCCCGTGAAGCCCCACAGCGGCTCCATCGCGTGGAACGCCTTCCGCAAGCGCTGGGTGACCGTGTTCATGCAGCACTTCGGCCAGCCGTCGGCCTTCGGCGAGCTGTGGTACGCGGAGGCCGACTCGCCCACCGGCCCCTGGGGCAAGGCGGTGAAGGTGCTCAGCCACGACAACTACACCTTCTACAACCCCCGCCTGCACCCGGAGTTCACGCCCGCCGAGTCGCCGATTCTGCTCTTCGAGGGGACGTATACGCAGCAGTTCGCCGACAAGCCGCACCCGACGCCCCGCTACGACTACAACCAGATTCTCTACCGGCTCGACCTCGACGACCCGGCCCTCAAGCCGGCGCGCCAGGCGCGCTAGAGCGCCCACGGCTCGCGCATGGGCCGCCGCATCAGGCGGTTCGCGTCGGGGTCGTCGAGGAACTGCTCCTTCACGGGGTCCCAGCGCAGCTTGCGGCCGAGGCGAACGGCCAGGTCGCCCACGTGGCTCACGAGGTCGGAGCGCACGGCGTCCTCGATGAAGCTCACGGGGTCCACGCGGGTGCGGACGGCCTCGAGGAAGTTGCCGCCGTGGCTGTGGCTGACGGGCAGGTGGATTTCGTCGGGGCCGATGGGGCTCTTGAGCAGTTCCTCGGGCTCGGCCTTGAGGTAGCCGCGCGAGATGCCCACCCAGCCCTGGGTGCCGATGAAGCGGGTGTGGTCGCCGCCGGGGGTGAAGCGCAGCCGGACGCCGTTGCCGAAGGTGATGCGCACGTCCCAGTCATAGACGGCGTCGTGGCGGCCCTCGGAGGCGATTTTGCCGGTGGCCTCGACCTCCCAGATGCCGGCCTTGTGGATGTCGTAGCCCCACACCAGGATGTCGAGGGGGTGCGCGCCCCAGCCGGCGATGAAGCCCAGGGCGTAGTCGTAGCAGTGATACCAGTTGCCGCCGCCGAGCGGGCAGCCGGTGAACGGCGTCCAGCGCGCGGGGCCGAGCCAGAGGTCGTAGTCGAGTCCCTCGGGCACGGGCATGGGCTTGGTGTTGCCGCCGGGGCCGCTGTTGGGCGCGATGACGATGATCTCTTTGACCTCGCCGATGCGGCCGTTGCGCACGAGTTCGCAGCCGTAGCGGCAGTGGGCGCTCGAGCGCTGCTGGGTGCCGTACTGGAAGATGCGGCCGTAGCGCCGCACGGCTTGCCGGCACACGAGGTCCTCGTGGATGCTGACGCCGAGGGGCTTCTCCACGTACATGTCCTTGCCCGCCTTGGCGGCGGCGACGGCGATGGGCACGTGCCAGTGGTCGGGCGTGCCGATGGTCACGGCGTCGAGGTCCTTGCGGTCGAGCAGTTCGCGGAAGTCGGCGTGCGGCGTGGCGCCCATGCGCTGGGCGAGGTTCTCGCGGCGGTTGCGCCACGTGTCGCACACGGCGAGCACGCGCCCGCAGCCCAGGCCGCCGCCGCGCCCGCCGCAGCCGATCATGCCCACGGCCACCTGGTCGCTGGCGGGCGGCTGCCCCTGCGCGCCCAACGCGCCCGAGGTGAGCGCATACGGCGCCACGAGCCCCGCGCCGCCCAGGGCCAGAAACCCCCGACGACTCATCGCGCTCTTCCCTGCCATCGCCTCACCTCCTGCACTGCCCCCCCCAACCCAAGCAAAGCACATTGCCCTGTGTGATGCAAGTGCGGGGGAGGAAGCCCCTCTTGCAAGAGGGGCTTCCTCCTCCGAGCCCCTACCTTCCCGGGAACTCTCACTCGGGCTGTCGCCTTTGAGCCGCTCAAAGGCGGCAGCCCAATCTGAGAGTTCTTGCGGAGGGGTGCGGGGAGGAGCTTCTTGCAAGAAGCTCCTCCCCACATCTCTTCACACCCGCACCGCTTGGCCGCACTCGCGGCTCTGGATGCCGGCGTGGGCGAGGCGGCTGGCGGCCAGGCCGTCGCGGGCCGTGGCGTTCTCGGGCGTGCGGCCTGTGAGGACGCACTCGGCGAAGTGGTCGAGCGCGGCGAGCCAGCCTTTGTCCACCATGTAATTCCACATCTGGCCGCTCTGGAGGAAGCGCTGGCGTTCGGCGTGGTCGGGGAAGGCCTCGGGGTGCTCGGCCGTGGCGATCTCCCAGGCCGTGCGGCGCATCGCGTAGAGGGCCTCGGCGCCCACCTTGGCGAACAGGTGCTTGTGCGAGTACTCGCGGTCGGGGTGCGAGTGGCCGGCGTAGCGTGCGACCGGCTCGACGCCCCGGAAGCCGAACGCGCGCAGCTCGACGAACTCCTCGACGATCACCGTGCCCTGGTCGCTGATGAGTTCGAGACGTTCCTTCGGCACGTCGGTCGTCACGTAGCCGCTGCTCGTGATCGAGGCCACGCAGCCCGACGCGAAGGTGAGGGTGAAGATCTCATCGTCGTCGCGCGACTTGACGGTGTAGACGGATGCCACCTCGGACCGCGTGAGCCAGCGCAGCAGGTCGAAGACGTGGCAGACCTCGTGGATGACGCGCACGCCGGGCGGGCAGCCGCGCCCCCAGCCGCGGACGTAGGTGTCGCTGATGCGATAGTGGATGTTCCGCGGCCCGCCGTCGCTCCAGGCCAGCTCGGCGGCGCGGCGATAGGCGGGCGCGAAACGGCGATTGAAGTCCACCGCCGCCCACTTGCCGGCCCGCTGCTGCGCGCGAACGACCGCCTCGCAGGCCTCGACGGTCTCGGCGAGAGGCTTCTCGACGTAGACGTGTTTGCCCGCCTCGAGGCACTCGATGGCGAGCGGCGCCTGCTGGTCCTCGCGGGTGGCCACCACCACGGCCTGAATCTCGGGGTCGGCGAGCAGGCGCCGGTGGTCGGTGGTGCGGTGGGGGACGGCGTACTTGTCGGCCATGGCGGCCAGCAGGTCGCCGCGGAGGTCGCAGGCAGTCTTGAGGCGGGCGTGGGGCGCCCGCGCCAGGTTGGGAAGGTGTTGCGACTGCGCGATGCCGCCGACGCCGATGAGGCCGAAGATTGCCTTGTCCATGGCGCCCCCGAGGAATGAGTGCGGGACGGCCTCCCGCTTTCATTCTAGAGTCGGCGCGCCGGATGTCAAGAGATGCAAGAAGGGAGAGACCGCGAATCGGGCGAATCAGGCGAATGGAGACAGAAGAGTCTCACGCAGAGCACGCAGAGGCGGATGGGAAGGGGCCGCAGCGAGGAGAAGGCAAGCACGGAGGGCACGAAGGGGACTTGACCGGCCCCATGTTCTGTCGGCGCCTGTTGTGGCCTTGCGCACGGTCGCTGCCTCACTTGACATCCTCGGCTTGACACGGTATCCTCACCTCACCTTGAGTGGTAGGGTTGGGGCTGTCACACCGGCGCGGAGGTCAGGCACGTGGCAGATTTCAAGTATACGCCAGACGATGAGATCCCGATCCACCGCGAGGGCGCCATCAAGCAGCTCTGTCGCCCCTTCCTCTCGCACGAGAATGGCCTCCCAGAATGGGTGAAGAACTCCGCGGCAGCCTATCTGAGGGATGGGCGGGGACCCGGGGAGCGGGTGGTTGTAGTGCTCTTCTGCCATGGACGGGGGGCAAGGCCGGCCACTATCGCCTGTCTCGATCTCGTGGGCATGACCAGCCTTCAGATAGAGAGAGACTTTAGGCGCTGGGCGGATCCCGAGGCCGCAACGCGTTCATCAGACACCAAAGTGCGCCTCGGGGAACTTGGTGGTCATGGTAACGGCGGGAAATGTTACATGACCCAGATGTTCGAGGACCACTGCCTCCTGTACACCGTCAGGAGCGGCCGGGGCTGTCGGTATGGAGTGGCAGGGGGACACGTCGCTTTCGGCTATGTACCGGACGCCCGGACAGGCAGGGATTTCACGGTGGACGATGTTGCTTCGGAGATCAACATATGCCTGGGAACAGCCGGAGCAACCCTGAGTGATCTGCCGCAAGCTGCTGCTGAGGCGGTCAGAAGGGCATCGGGCTTCTCATTCATATGTGGTTTCAGGCCCCGGGACTATGGTAGCAGAATCCCGGTTCAGAGCCTAGTCGAGAGCCTGCTTTCGCACCCGCAGATGGTCAGCCCGCTGCAGCTTTGCAGCATCTATGTCCTCGCAAACGGACAGGCGTACAATGCCGGGCACCCCTTGTCGTTGCCTGTAATCGAGCCCATGCACGGGTACGAGGAGCCAAGGGTGATCGTGATCCCCGGTTCGCTGAAGGACCCAATGTCGGGGCAAGCAGTTCCGATCACTGCGGAGAATGGCGGCACCCAAGGTAAGCTTGAGATCCGGACGTCGGAGAAGAACATGCGCGTCGGTAGGGGGGGCAAGCGGAAATGGCGCCACACAGTGACATTCCACACGCTGGAATCAGGCGTGATAGGCAGCATCCCGATGACGAGCCTCGTTGTCGACTCCAGCTTCCGGGACTTCATGTACTGCGACTGCTACTTGGAAAGTCTGGATAGATACCAACGCAATGAGCGAGGCGCCTTGGCCGAGAGCCCGTTGACACGTGCCGTGCAAGACTGGATTTCCGGACAGGTTCGCGCATACTGCCGAGAGTTTGAGGTCAGGGAACAGCGAAGGCTGCGAGATCAGGACCGCGACGAACTCAGCCGCATCAACGAGTGGCTTGACCAGTGGAAGAACCAGTTCATGCAGGAGTTCATGCATGGCCTGTATGGACAAGGTGAAGGAGCGGCTCAGCGCGAAAGGGCTAGCCTACCGTCTGGAACACCTGCCTCGATGGAGCTTGGTGGCGTGTACCCCAGAGCCGGCCTGGGGGTCTACTTCAGGCCATCCCTCAGGTTCTTCGACAAGGACCGACGTCGAATCAGGCCGGTCCCCTACAGATGGGTCAGCGAGGATAACAATGTGGCCATGGTCGACGAGGATCTCAACCTGATTCAGACCTTCGCGTTCGGCAAGACAGGAATCTTCGCCCAAACATTGGACGGCCAGCTCTGCTCCAACCAGATTGCTCTGGAAGTCGTGAGGATCATCGATATACGAATCGTCCCCCGAGAACTGGTCGTCCCGGCTGGCACCCGGAACAAGCTCCAGGCAATGTGTCGCCTCCCAGACGGCACGGAGATACCGAACGTTCACTTGACCTGGATGGAGGCGAACTCGGCGGTCGCGAGGGTGAGTTCCAGGGGCATGGTCTACGGTTTTGCCCCGGGCGAGACTGAGGTGACGGCTCTTGATGAGAGCTGCAGATCCGACGCTCCGGCTCGGATCACCATCACGCCGTCGGATGGCAGGGGGGCCGGCAATCAGAGAGGCCGTGGTTTCCCAAGGATCCTGATCTCCGAGATAGACTGCCTCCCTGGCGAGGCTTCGCCACCGCAGTTCCGCAAGGATGAGCCACCCATATGCCAACGTGTCCAGGACACTGATGCAAACGTCTGGTGGATCAACCTGGCCTCACCATTCGCTCGGCTCTACTCCGATCAGGAGGGAGGCTACGGCGTCAAGTCTGAAGCATGGCGCATGTACCACGTCGAACGTCTCATTGACGTGATCATCCAGATCGCGCTGACGCATGGCCCAGATAGCGACCAGTCCCTGGATTCCAACGACTGGGCGTTGCGTGCTGCGGAGATCGAGGCGGAGATTCGGGGCAAGGCCATCGAGTCACTCGTACACTTCATAACCTCTGGCGAAACCGAAGACTGACGGGAAGAGCCAGTGACCGGACAACTCACTATCGGTGATAAGCTCCTTGCTGCTGCACTCGCGCTGGAGCAGTCAGGGAAAAACCACTTCTCGGCAGAGGACCTCGTGGTAATGGCCTGGCATCGGTTCCCACATGCCTTCGGCCTCAGCGGCCACATGGACCAGCATGGGACGCCCATGTACCCTGACTCCAACAGAGTCTACATGGAAATCATGGGAAGCAAGCCCCTACGCAAACAGGGTCTTCTGAGGAAGGTTGGCAGTAAGCTGTACGCGTTGACTGATGCTGGCCGTCAGCGCGCAGCGATGGTATCAGAAACTCCTCAGGAGACGTTGCCTGAGAAGTGGTCGCTTGCCAGAGAGAAGATCGATCAGATACGGAGGCTATTCGATTCGAGAGCCGCTGCCAAGCTCAGAGAAGGGCAACCCGAGGAACTCTCGTTCTTCGATGCGTGTGGCTTCTGGGGGATCAACCCCAGGAGCCGGGCCAAGGATCTGTGGAGCCGTTTCGCACACATCGAAGCGCTTCTTGACGCTGCGATCGAGTCGCTTGGTGACAGGGACCGCGCGGCCTCGCGCCATGGCTCTTCATCATATGGTGTTGAGGACATTCGCACGTTGCGGCGGACACATGACTTCCTCTGCGATAGGTACTCCAGGGAGATCGCCGTGATCAAGGCAAGGACAGATGAACGATAGCCCCGCAGGGCAACAGAACTGCCCACCCATCGAGCCCACGCCATGCTATGAGACGAAGTACGGGGGGGCCTTCTGCGCTAACTCTCTTGAGTTCATGGCCGGCCTCCCGCCGCAGTCGGTGAACCTCGTGCTTACATCCCCGCCGTTCGCATTGCGTAAGAAGAAGTCCTACGGGAACGTCTCAGCTGACCAGTACATCGACTGGTTCATGCCATTCGCTCAGCAGATTCACCGCATCCTGAAACGAAATGGTAGCTTCGTTCTGGATATTGGGGGCTCCTGGAATCAGGGGCAGCCGACGCGGAGCCTCTACCATTTTGAGCTGTTGCTCAAGCTCTGCGGCGAGAAAGGGTTGTTCAGCTTGGCTCAGGAGTTCTACTGGTACAACAGAGCCAAGATGCCAGCTCCCGCCCAATGGGTCACGATCGAGCGTGTCCGCGTGAAAGACGCCGTCCAACCGATCTGGTGGCTTTCGAAGACGCCCCGTCCGTACGCCAGCAACACACGGGTTCTAACTCCGTATTCGAAGAGCATGAGGAACCTGCTGAAGCGGGGGTACAATGCGGGTCCAAGGCCTTCGGGTCATGTAGTGTCAGTGAAGTGGGGCAGAGACCAGGGCGGGGCCATCCCTACGAACCTCATCGAGGCGTCGAACACGAGCAGCAGTGATCCATACCTGAGAGCGTGTAGACAGCACGGGCTCGTTGTACACCCAGCTCGTTTCACAGAGAAGGTCCCCGAGTTCTTCATAAGGTTCCTCACCCGACCGGGCCATCTCGTTCTTGATCCCTTCGCCGGCAGCAACATGGTTGGGGCGGTTGCAGAGAGGCTTCGCCGCCGATGGGTTGCTGTCGAGATCAATAGGGATTACGTGGTAGGGTCCGCCTTCCGCTTCGACGGGGTGGGTGTGTCTTTCGTCGCAGGGGCGCTCTGCCGCGGCGATGTCCCCCAAGGGGCGCAAGCCGCTCCTGCGAAACCGGAGTGTATGTGCTAGCCTCGCTGGGGCGGCTGACACTACTCCCGCCCAGTCGACAACGCCTTCACGAGTCCTCTCTCGGAGCCTCGACGAAGTTCACCCTGAGCGTAGTCGAAGGGCTCGGGCCGGGGTCTCGCGGGCGGGCTCTTCGGCGTCCATCGGTCGTCGGCTTCTTCTCTGCGTGCTCTCGCCGGCGGCCTCTGCTGGCTCTGCGTGAGACTCTTGCCGCCTTGATTCGCGGCGATTGGCGAGATTCGCGGTCGCGGAGCTCATGTGTGCTTGGGAGCTAAGTTGTAAGTTGCGGCCTGACCCCCTGGGGCGCGAAAACCGGGAAGTCTGGGAGACTCTGGGAGACTTAGGACATGTTGTGGTGCCCCCAGGATGCAGCCGCTACCTGTAGTGGGGCTCATGCCTGGGGCGTGGCGGCGACTTCGGCCGGCTGCTCGGCGGGGGCCTGGGCGCCGGCGGCGTTGTAGTGCTCGGCCAACTCCTTGAGGATGGCCTTGTTGAAGAGCCGCCAGGAGCAGACAGGCACGTACTTGAACTCCTGGGTCTTGGGGTCTATGTAGACGTGTACGCTGGGGCAGCGCTCGAGGCGCTCGGTTTCGAGGATCGGGTCGTCCTCGAGGGGCAGGATGACGACGCGGAGCATTTCGCGGGCGAGCATGTGGCGGTCGCGGACTTTGCTGGACTTGCAGCCGACGGCGAGCTCGAGCATGGTCATGAGGCCGTGATAGAGCTTGCCGAGGCCCTTGCCCTTGAAGAAGCGGCCCAGGCGGATGTGAGGGCGCAGGGTCCTCACCAGGCCGATCTTGCCGGAGAGGTGGAAGAGGGCGTTCCGCAGGCGCAGGGCGCCCAGGAACCTGCCGAAGGCGTTCTTCTGCCAGCGCTCCTTGCGGGCGAGCAGGCGGTTTTCGAGGGCGATGAAGGCCTCGACGACCTTGTTGAGCGGGACCTTGAGGTAGTGGTCGGCGGGCAGGTAGCGCTCGCCGTTCGAGACGAGCAGGTAGAAGCTCTCGCAGTTGGGGTGGCCGCCGTAGTAGGGCATGGGGTCGTGGCCCAGGCACTCGGCGAGGGCGACGAATTGCGAGGCGAGGCCCAGCGAGATGAACTGCACGTCGTAGTCGGGGTAGCAGTCGGCGAGGAACTGCTCGACGTCCTCGGTGGTCATGCGGGGGGGCTGGAACTCGAACTTGCTGGGGTCCCAGGTCTGCACGAGGGGCATGAGGTAGATGCCGTGGAGGATGCGGCGTTGGCGGTGGCAGAAGTCGAGGATCTCGGGCAGGTCCTTGTCGTTGAGGCCCCAGGAGAAGCAGGTGACGTAGCTGACCTTGGCTCGAGGGAGCTTGTTGAGGTTCTCGATGGCCTTCTGCTTCTTCTCGAGCACCTTTTCGTTGGCGCGGAGCTGGAGGTAGGTGGACGGTTTGCAGCCGTCGTACGAGACGAGCAGGTGGGGCCGTGCGGCGACGAGTTCGCGGCAGAACTCCTCGTCGGCGAGGCGGATGCCGTTGGTGAGCACGCGGGTCTCGAAGCCGTAGGAGCGCGAGAGCTTGACGATGTCCACGATGTCCTTGCGCACGGTGGGCTCGCCGCCGAAGAGGGCGACAGCGGGCAGGGGGTCGAACTGGGCGAGGTGGTCGAAAATCCTGCGGAAGTGCTCCATCGGCGGGTCGAAGCTGAAGCCGTGGCCGGGCACGCTGTCGGCGCACATGGGGCAGTTGAGGTTGCAGCGGTTCGTCACGTCCACGAAGGCGTAGCGTGGGCGGCGATGGTGGTTGCAGGTGGCGCACTTGACGGCGCCGCAGGGGGTGAAGCGGTGGCCGGGGTCGAGGTCGCGCTTGGCGAAGTGGCGCCTGGCGTCGGACGAGAGCAGGTTCTCGTTGGTGCCGCAGTCGGGGCACTCTTTGATGAGGTAGACCTTGCCGTCGCGCTGGTCGCGGCGGATGGGGACGAGTTTCTTGCAGGAGTTGCAGAAGCCTCGGTTCTTGGCCATGTTGTCTCCTCGTTCGTGGCGGGTCTTCAGGTCGGATGACTCAGACGGCGCTCACGGCGTCCACGGGCTTGGGCTCGGGGGCGCCGCCTTGGCTGTAGTGGCTCATGATGGCGCGCATGACGGGAGTCTTGTGGATGCCCCAGGCGCACACGGGCACGTGCTTGACCTCGCCGTCGCGGGGGTCCCAGAAGGCGAAGCCGCTGGGGCAGCGCTCCAGGCGCTCGGTCTCCAGCGTGTAGCGGTCCTCGAAGGGCAGGACGATGATCTGGAGGACGCCCTGGACGTTGGTGTGGCGTTCGAGGGCGGTCTGGCTCTTGCGGCCGAAGGCGAGGGCGAAGGGCAGCGCCAGGGCGTGCCAGGCCTTGCCCAGGCCCTTGCCCTTGAGCACGCGGCTGAGGCGGCCGTGGCGCAGCATGACGCGGGCGACGGCGAGAATGGTCCGCAGCTTGAGCAGGCGCTGGCGGAACGTGGGCTTGCCGCCCTTGGCTCGCACGAGGCCCACGCGCAGGTCGCGGCGGGCGAGGCGCTCCTCGACCTTGGTGAGGGCGCGGGCGAAGTCCTCCACCGGACTCTTGAGGAAGTGGCCCAGCGGGCGGTAGCGCTCGCCGTCCGAGACGAGCATGTACATGCTCTCGCAGTTCGGGTGGGCCCCCGCGAAGGGCAGCGGCTTGACATTCAGGTACTTGACCAGCGTGGGCACCTCGCCCAGGAACATGGCCGGCAGGAAGTGCACGGGGTCGCCGGGGAAGGCGTTGGCGATGATCTGCTCGATGTCCTCGCCCGTGATGCGGTCGGGCTCCAGCTCGAAGCGCTCGCGGTTCCAGGTGTGGGCGAGGGGCATGAAGTAGATGGCGCGGATGGTCTCGCGGCGGTCGTGGCAGAACTGGAAGAGGCTGGGCAGTTCCTCGTCGTTGAAGCCCTTGGCCGCGAGGCACATGAGGGTGACCTTGGCCTTGCCGATGCGCTGGATGTTGTCGAGGGCCTGCTGCTTGAGGTCGAGCGCCTTCTCGCTGTTGCGCAGGACGCGGTAGGCGTCGCGGTTGGCGCCGTCGTAGGCGATGAGGATGGTGGCCTTGGTCTCGATGAGGGCGCGGCAGTAGGCTTCGTCGGCCAGCTTCAGGCCGTTCGTGACCACGCGGGTGGCCAGGCCGTACGAGCGGGCCTTGCGGATGATGTCGAAGAGGTCGTTCCGCACGGTCGGCTCGCCGCCGAAGAGCTGGATCGAGGGGGGCGGGTTCATCGCGGCGTAGTGCTGAAAGACCTTGTCGAAGTACTCCAGCGGCGGCTCGAAGAGAAAGCCCATGCTCGGCGTGTTGTTGATGCAGATCGGGCAGTTGAGGTTGCAGCGGTTCGTGATGTCCACGAACACGATGTTGGGCTTCTTGTGGCGGCAGCCCAGGCAGTTGAGCCCGCAGCCGTGGTAGTCGAACCCGGGGTCGAGGCTCCGCTTGCGCTGGTAGCGCGCCGCGTCGCCCGAGATGAGCGTCTCGGACGTGCCGCACGCGCGGCAGCTCTTCACCAGGAACACCTTGCCGTCGCGCTCGACGGTCGAGGCAGGGACCAGCTTCTTGCAGGTATTGCACGTGCTTTGGTTCAAGCGACGGACTCCTTGTTCAGGCGACGAACACAGCCGATGCATTCAAGGAGCAGAACCGGTCGGACGGGTCGGACTCGTCCGACTCGTCTGCCCCGTCTGACTTGTCGGGCCTTCGGGCCACGGGGCGCCGCGCCCGCTACCTCGCCACCGGCGCGGCCTCCTTGGGGGCCGGCGCCGGGCCGGGGACCGGGGAATACTTGGCCGCAATCTTGCGCTGGACCTCGGTGCGGTAGAGCGACCAGGCGCACACGGGGATGGTCTTGATCTCGCCCGTGTCGGGGTCCTCGAAGACGAAGCCCGACGGGCAGTTCTCCAGCCGCGCGCCCTCGATCGAGTGGTACTCCTCGAAGGGCAGCACGAGCATGTGCAGCACGGCGTCAATCGTGGTGTGGCGGCGGAGCTGGTCCTTGAGCCGGCGCCCGAGCAGCACGCCGCCCAGGATGCGCAGCAGCGCCCACGCGGGCCGCCCGCGGAAGATGCGGCGCAGGTTCAGCGACCGCCGCGCCGGGCCCCACAACGTGCGAACCACCGCGATGCGGCCGCGCAGGCGCTGGAACCCCTTGGCGGGGTTCAGCCCCGCCAGCCGCTTGTCCAGCTCGCGGCCCAGCACCACGATGTCGCCCGCCACGTCGTCCACCGGCCGCTTGAGGTAGTGGCTCAGCGGGCGGAAGCGCTCGCCATCGGAGAGCAGCATGGTCATCGACTCGCAGTTCGGGTGCGCGCCGCCGAAGGTGAGGCGCGGCGAGCCGAAGAAGGCCATGGCCGTCTTAAGGTAGCTGCCGATGCCGGCCGACATGAACTCCACCTTGGCGTCGGGGAGGGCCTCGGCGACGATCTGCTCGACGTCCTCGATGGTGGTCGTGACGTCGGTCTCGAACTCGCCCTCGCCCCAGGTTTCGGTGAGGGGGATGAGGTGCATGGCCGAGATCATCTCGCGGTTCTCGTGGCAGAAGGCGATCAGGTCGGCCAGATGCCTGTCGTTGATGTGCCGGGCGACGCAGCACATGATGATGTTCTTGCGCTGGCTGTGCTTCTTGAGGTTCTCGAGGGCCTGGAGCTTCTTCTCATAGGCCCCGTCGCTCTTGCGCAGGCGGCGGTAGATCTCGGGGTCGCGGCCGTCGAAGGCGATGAGCACCGGCACCTTGAGAGCGCAGACCTTCTTGCAGTACTCCTCGTCGGCCAGGCGCAGGCCGTTGGTGACGATGCGCACGCGCAGGCCGTGGCCGCGCAGCAGGTCTATGATCTCGAACAGGTCGTCGCGCACCGTGGGCTCGCCGCCGAAGAGCTGCACCGTGGGCTTCGGGTCCATCGCGGCCAGGCCGGCCGCCACGTGCTCGAAGTAGGCCAGCGGCGGGTGGAACTCGAAGCCCATGCCCGGGATGTTGGCGATGCAGATCGGGCAGTTCATGTTGCAGCGGTTGGTCACGTCCAGGAAGACCATCTTGGGCTTGTGCTCGCGGCGGCAGCGCTCGCAGTGCAGGTGGCAGGCGAGGGCCGCCTGGTCGTCGTAGCGCCAGACCTCGCGCTTGCGCTTCCACGTCGCCTCGTCGGAGCTGACGAGCGACTCGGTGATGCCGCACGCGGGGCAGTTCTTGGTGACGTAGACCTTGCCCTCGCGGAACGTGTGGGTGATGGGGATGCGCTTGCTGCATTTGACGCAAACGCCGTAGTTGGCGGAAGCCATCAGCACTCCTTTCCCGCGGCCACGAGGGCCGGCGCCTCCGGCAGCGTGGCGTTCATGCTGCCGGTGCGGTAGCCCTCGAGGTCGAGAGTCACGTAGCGGAAGCCGAGCGACCTGGCGAACTCGACGATGCCGTGGCGGACCTCCGGGCGGGCGATCGCCGCCATCTCGGCCGGCCCCAGCTCCAGGCGCACGAGGTCGCCGTGATGGCGGGCGCGGTAGACTCGGAAGCCCAGCCCGTGCAGCAGGCCCTCGAGGGCCTCGACCTGCGCCAGCTTGTCGCGCGTGATGGCCGCCCCGTAGGGGAAGCGCGAGGCCATGCAGGCCATGGCCGGCTTGTCGGCCATCGGCAGATGGTAGACCTCGCGGGCCAGGGCGCGGATGTCGGCCTTGGCGAGCCCGGCGTCGCGCAGCGGCGTGAGCACGCCCAGCTCGGCGGCGGCCCGGGCGCCGGGCCGGTAGTCGCGCGCGTCGTCGGCGTTCGTGCCGTCGGCCACGTGGGCCAGGCCGCGCACCGCCGCCTGCTCGCGCACCTTCGTGAACAGCTCGCGCTTGCAGTGATAGCAGCGGTCGGGCGGGTTGTCGCGGAAGCCGGGGATGTCGAGTTCCTCGGACTCGATGACAACGTGGGGGATGCCGCGTTCCTGCACCCAGGCCACGGCGGCTCGGCCCTCGCGCTGCGCGTAGGTGGACGAGGTGGCGATGACGGCGAGACACCGGTCGCCGAGCACCTCGCGCGCGGCGGCGAGCAGCAGCGAACTGTCCACCCCGCCCGAGAAGGCGACGGCGCAGCCGCCGGTGTCGCGGAGAATCTGCCGCAGGCGTTCGAGCTTGGCGGCGAGAGCCGGGGTCATCGGCCGCCCCCTTTGCGGATCACCAGGCGGTTGCCCTCGGGCAGGCGCGTGAGCGAGACCACCTGGTGGCCATCCGCGATGGCGCTGGCCGGCACGTTCGCCAGCCCCTCGTCGCCGAGGATCAGGGTGAGTTCCTCGCCCGGCTGCATCTTCTCGAGGGCCAGCTTG
Source organism: Planctomycetota bacterium (assembly GCA_035384565.1). Taxonomy (NCBI): domain Bacteria; kingdom Pseudomonadati; phylum Planctomycetota; species Planctomycetota bacterium. Next base: position 72,273 of record DAOOIT010000005.1, read on the forward strand.
GCGCGCACGTAGTTGAGCGGGCAGGCCACGCCGCGGTAGTCCTCGGTCCTGCCCTCCGCCGCGGCCGGGCCGGCCACCGCCGCCTCGGCGGGCGCGGGGGGCTTCGGCGGGGTGAAGCGCAGCGAGTTGTCCATGTTCTCGTACAAGGCCTTCACGGCTTGCACGAAGACCGCTACCACGTCAGACCGCACAAGGAATGAGCTCTCGGGGTCGGGGTCCGACGCGACCTGGATGGCGTTCTCGACGATCGGCGCGAGCGCGGCCTCGACGAGGCCTGGGGCCACGAAGTGTTCCTGGAAGAGCTTGAGGGCGTCGCGGTCGTCGCGCGGCTGCACGCCGCGGGTGACGAGCAGGGCCCGGGCCGCGAGCACGGTCGCCGCGTGGCGGTGCCCGCGCTCGAGGGCCTGGGTGGCGCTGGCGAGGTCCACCTCGATCAGGTCGAACACCCCGGCGCTGCATTCGCCCGGGCCGCGGCCGGCCAGCGAGAAGGGCGAGCACGAGCCCCAGTCGTACTGGGGCCCCGAGCAGCAGGCGCAGGCGTCGGCGGCCTCGCGGCGCGGCCGGCCGAACCGCGCGAGCAGCGTTCGCACCGCCTGCCGGCCGCCGGAGTCCAGAAACGCATGGAAGTCGGGGTGCTCGGGCGACCGCTCGAATTCCCCGAGCAACTGGGCGAGGAAGGCGGGCACGTTGCGCGCCGGGATGGCGGTGGTGCCCTCGGCCAGGCGGGTGAGCCCTTCGCCCACGCGGCCGCCGAGCTGCACGACGTAATGTGGAATCAATTGGCCGTCCACCCGCCGCGCGGCGCCGTAGAGGCCGATGTCGCCCACGGGGTGCCGCCCGCAGGCGTTGGGGCAGCCGCTGATGCGGATGCCGAGCGGGCCGAGGCCGTCGAGGTCCAGGCCGTCGCTCGTCAGCGTCTGCTCGATGGCCTGCGCGAGGCCCCGCGACAGGCAGATGCCGAGCCGGCAGGTCGAGGCGCCGGCGCACGCCACGAGTTTGCGCAGCACGGCGGGCCGCGGCTCGGCCAGGCCGAGCGCCGCCAATTCGTCGTGGACCTCGGGCAATTCGTCCTCGGCCACGAACCGCAACAGGCCGTTCTGCTCCTGGGTGGTGAGGAGCAGCCCCTCGCCGTGGCGTTCGACCACGTCGGCCAGGCCGCGCATCGTCTCGGCCCGAATGTCGCCGAGGGGGAACGGGACCTCGACCAGGAACCGCCCGTCCTGCTTCTGCGGTTGCACGTGGCGGGCGCGCCAGGCCGCGAATGTCTTCGCGGCGGCCGCCGAGGGGCGTGGGGGCCGGGTTCCACGGTGACCCTCGGCGGCGCCAGCGAAGTCTCGGGGCGGCGGGCACGCGGGCGCCTCCCGCCGCAGAATAGCCATTTCCGCATCGTAGAGCGCGCGAAAGCCGTCGAGGCCGATCTGTTCCAGCACGAAGCGCAGGCGCGCGCGGTTGCGGTTCTTGCGGTTGCCGTGTTTGTCGAAGACGCGCTTGACGGCTTCCGCGACCAGGTGGGCTTCGCCGACTGGGACGAACTCCTCGAGCAGGTCGGCCACGCGGCTCTGGTTGCCCATGCCGCCGCCCACGTAGACGGCGAAGCCGCGCTGCCCGCCCCGCGCGCGGGCGATGAAGCCCACGTCGTTCACCGTGGCGCTCGCGCAGTCGCGGCCGCACCCGGAGAACGAGAGCTTGAACTTGCGCGGCAGTTGGTACGACAGCGGGTCGGGGAGGAGAAACTCGGTGACGGCCACAGCGTAGGGCGCGACATTGAAGGTCTCGTGCGGGCACACGCCGGCGTGGGGGCAGGCGGTGATGTTGCGCACGGTGTTGCCGCCGCCGCCCTTGGTGGCCAGGCCGGCCTGCGCCAGGCCCTCGAGCGCCGGCGCCACATTCGCCAGCGGCACGCGGTGCACCTGGATGTCCTGCCGCGTGGTCACGTGGAGCGTGCCGTTGCCGTAGCGCTCGGCCGCGTCGGCCATGGCGCGCATCTGGTGGGGCAGCACGCCGCCCGCGGGCACGCGGATGCGGAGCATGAAGGTGCCGTTCTCGCGCTGCTCGTAGACGCCCATCGGCACGCGGAAGGCGCGCAGGCGCTCGGGCGCCAGGTCGCCCGCCTGCACCTGGGCGATCATCTCGCGCAACCTGGCCAGGTCGGCGGCCAGCGATTCGGGAAGCTGGTAGGTGCTCTGTGCTAGCATGAAGCAAAGTCCTCGGTCATCCGGCCCGGCCCGGCCTGCCAGGCTTCGAGCATCTGCGCATGGCGCGGGCAGAATTCGCTGCCTTCGAGCTGCGCGGCGAGCATCTCGCGCTGCCAGTGGGCGTTGAAGAGGCGGCAGCCGGCCTCGTCGCAGAACGGCTCGCCCGTGAACGCATAGAAGAGGGCCTGCATGGCGTAGCCCTTGGCCACCTCGGTGGTGCGCGGGTCCTCGTGCCGCAGCGCGCGCTCGCCCGGGTCGGCTCCCTCGCCGAGGCCGAGACGGCGCGCGAGGTAGAACGAGCGCTCGCGCGCGGGCGCCTGGACCATCCCCTCGGTCGAGAGGATCGAGGGGAAGCCGTAGAGGCTCACCCGCGCGTGGTAGCGGCGGTCCGCCTCGTCCCACGTGGCGATGAGGCGTTCCGTGAGCCACAGGTGCACGGCGCGCTGATGGCGTTCGGTCTCGGGCAGCACGTTGAAGGCCAGGCGCTGAAGCTCCAGGCCGTCGTAGGTCACGCCCGCGGCGGGCCGGGCGGCGCCCGTGATGAGGCGCCTCTCGTAGTCGAGTTCGGGCTTCAGCGGGCGCCTCCGCCGCTCGGCCCACGGGCGCATCGGGTCGTGCACGCGCACGCGGCACAGGTCCTCGGCCAGGCCGGCCAGCGCCTCGTGGCCGCGGGCCGCGAGGAGGGCGTGCTGGAAGACATCCGCGCGCACCTCGACCCGCAGCCACGGCAGCCAGCGCGCCACGTAAGCGGCCACGGCCGCGGCGTCGAACCACGGCTGGCGCACCCCGTCGTACAGGATCACGTGTTCGGCCCCCGGCGCGGCCATCACTGTCTCCTCGGCACCTCGCGCGCGCTCACGGCTGCGCCGTGAGAGGCCGGCTGGCCGACGGCTCGGCGGCCGCCGCCCCGGAACCCAGCCGGAGCGACCGGCAGTGCGAGCAGCAGCCCTGGGCCGCCAGCGCCAGCGTCAGCAGCAGGCCGACACATACGTAGACGAATCTCATCCGACATCTCCTTCGTCGCTGCGGGGCGCCGCCCGGAGCCCCGGGCAAACCTGTGTCACTTCTGCTCGAGCAACGCCGCCACGACCTGGGCGCCGCGCTGGCCCGAGAGCAGCATGGCCCCGAACGTGGGGCCCATGCGCGGCAGGCCGAAGACGGTGGACACGGCCATGCCGATGGCCACCAGCCCGGGCTGGATTTCGCCCGTGTGCTCGACGACGGCGTCCTCGGAGCGCTCGACCCACATGGGCGCGCAGCCGGGCAGTTCCAGGAGGCCCCGGTCGGCCAGCGTGCGGCACACCGAGGCGTCGTGGCCCGTGGCGTCCACCACCACGCGGGCCTCCATGGCCACGGGGTCCACGCACGTGATCTCGCGGGGCATCGCCTGCACGGGCGTCCAGTTGATCACCACGCCGGCCACGCGGCCGCCCTCGCGCAGCACCACGTCGTCCACGCTCGTGAGGTTGGCGAACTTCACGCCGGCGTCGCAGGCGGCGCCGATGAGCTTCGAGCAGGCGTGCGGCCCGTCGGCCACGTGCAGGCCGGGGCTCACGCGGGTGTGCGGCACGCCGAGCGCGTCGAGCACCTGGTCGGCGGGCTCGCGCACGGTGACCTTGTTCATCAGGTAGCCGCCGATCCAGAAGCCGCCGCCGAGGTAGTTGTTGCGCTCGACGATGAGCACCTTGCGCCCCTGCTCGGCGAGCAGCTTGCCGCACATGAGGCCGCTGGGGCCGGCGCCGGCGATCAGCACGTCGCTCTCGACGTAGGTCTCGAGCTGCTGCGCGAAGGCGCGGACGATGGCCCGCGTGACATCTTTCTCGCCCGCCTGACTGAAGATGGGGGCGGCGTGGTCAGCCATGCGATCGGTCTCCTTATCGCGTAGAGAGCCGCTCGTGGCCCCGCTTTAGCGTAGCCCTGGGCCGGGAAAGGGCCGCGCCGACGCGCGGGGCCACGAGCACAGCTCGGTGTTTCTCACTCCTGCGACGCGCGCAGGGCCTGGTCGAGATCGGCCAGGATGTCCTCGATCTCCTCGATGCCCACCGACAGGCGCACGTACTCGGGCGTCACGCCCGTCCGCGCCTGCTCCTCGGGGGTGAGCTGCGAGTGGGTGGTCGTTGCCGGGTGAATGATGAGCGACTTGGCGTCGCCGATGTTGGCCAGGTGGCTGAAGAGCCGGACGCGGTTGATGAGCTTCTTGCCGGCCTCTTTGCCGCCCTGGATGCCGAAGCCCACGATGGCGCCGGCGCCGCGCGGGAGGTACCGGCGCGCGCGGGCATGGTCGGGGTGGCTCGGCAGGCCGGGGTAGTTCACCCACGCCACGGCGGGGTGTTTCGAGAGGAATTCGGCCACCGCCTGGGCGTTGCGCGCGTGGCGCTCCATGCGCAGAGGCAGCGTCTCGACGCCGAGCAGGGTGAGGAACGCGCCGAAGGGGCTCTGGCAGCCGCCCGTGTCGCGCAGCCAGTGGGTGCGGATGTGGATGATGTAGGCGATGTTGCCCACGGGCCGCAGGGCTTCCTCGAGCACGACGCCGTGGTAGGCGGGGTCGGGGGCGCAGAGCTCGGGCCACTTGCCCGGGTTGGCCGCCCAGGGGAACCGCCCGCTGTCCACAATCGCGCCGCCGATGTGCACGCCGTGGCCGGCGAGGAACTTGGTGGTGGAGTAGACCACGATGTCGAAGCCGTGCTCGATGGGGCGGAAGAGGGCCGGCGTGAGCACGGTGTTGTCAATGATCGCGGGCAGGCCGTGCTGGTGCGCGAGGCCGGTGATCTGGCGGTAGTCGGGCACGTCGTTCTTGGGGTTGCCGGGCGTCTCGAGGTAGACGGCGCGGGTGTTCTCGTCCACCAGGGCGCTCAGGGTCTCGGGCTGGGCGGGGTCGAAGAAGCGCACCTCGACGCCGAGCTTGGGGAAGGTCTGGGTGAACAGCGTCCAGGTGCCGCCGTAGAGGCTGGTGGCGGAGAGGAAGTTCTGGCCGGCGTGGGTGAGGGTGAGGATGGCGGCGGTGATGGCGGCCTGGCCGCTGGCGAAGACGAGGCCGGCGGCGCCGCCGTCGAGGGCGGCGAGGCGCTTCTCGAGCACGTCGTTGGTCGGGTTCATCAGGCGGCTGTAGATGTTGCCGAACTCTCGGAGGGCGAAGAGGTCGGCGGCGCGCTCGGTGCTCTTGAAGCAGTAGCTGGTGGTGGCATAGATGGGCACGGCGCGGGCCGTGGTCGTGGGGTCGGGTTCCTGCCCCGCGTGGAGGGCGAGGGTGCCGAGACCTGGGGTGCGCTCAGCGGTCATGGTGGTCTCCATTGGGGCGGCTGGCTCGGCGGCGTCGGCGCCAGGCGGCGAACGCCAGGCCGGCGGCGACGAGCGTGCCGGTGGCTGGCTCCGGGATTGCGTCTTCCTCGAGCACACGGGCAATCTGCGTGCGGAAGATGAGGAACTCCTGGTGGCCACCGGGGCCTTCGCCGCTGTACGCGAAGGGGTTGTTGAAAGTGAGGGGGTTCTTGTTGTACCACATCCAGCGCGAGTTGGAGGAGATGCCCTGGATGATCCAGGAGTTCACGCCCTGGAAGCCGGGGAAGTCGTTGTAGTCGCCGAGCGCCAGGGCGCCGACGCCGGGGTTGTTGCTCGGCATCATGCCGAACTCGTCCACCCAGCCGATGCTGGTGCCCGCCACGCCGGCTTCTGCGTTGGCGATCGCGATCTGGCTGTTGATGAGCGGGAGGTCGGCCACGGTCAGCGTGTCGCCCTCGATGTAGGAGTTGCGGTTGATTCCCGTGGCGAAGACCTGCCAGGTGCCGGTGCCGCTGAGCAGCGGGCCGTTGGGGAGCTGGAAGCCCGCCAGCGCGCCCTGGTAGCTGTTCTTGTCGCTCCAAGCCACCAGGTACACGTAGTCCAGCACCGAGGGCAGGGTCAACTGGTAGCGTTCCGGCCCTACCCCGGGGTTGGTGTAGGGGGGGACGGAGGGTCCGGCGAAGAGGACGGGCGGGCCGGTGAAGATCTCGCCGGCCGTCACGTTGCGAATGCCGCCGAAGTACGAGGTCATCTGCGTGGCGTCGCCGAAGCCGAAGCCGTAGGCGTTGTCCGCCGTGATCACCACGTCAATCTGCACCGCCCAGGCCGTGCACGCGAGGAATGCGGCCAGCATACCCAGTAGCGCCCGCCTCATGTCAGACACTCCTTTCTTTCCCCTTCCGGTGGAATGCCGGCCCTTGAGGTCTCGTTCGGCCAGGGCCGCGCCCGTCGGGCGGCCCCCGTTTCGTCGCCGCGCGCAGCGCAGCAGGGGGCCTCGCGGGATTCGGCCGCGTCGCGGCTCGCGGGGCTGCCGCCGCACAGGGCGCAGGCGGGGCGGACGGCTCGCGGCGCGCGGAGGAAGCTCCAGTCGAGGGCATCCACCACGAGCGTCGCGTGGGTGAGCAGGTCGCCGAGGCCGAGCAGCAGTTTGAGGGCCTCGGTGGCCTGGAGGGCGCCCAGTGTGCCGGCCAGCGGCCCGAGGATGCCGGCCTGGCCGCAGGTGGGCACGGCCTCGGGCGGCGGGGGCTCGGGCAGGAAGCAGCGGTAGCAGGGGTTGCCCTCGCCGGGCAGCACGGTCAGGAGCTGCCCCTCGAACTGCACGCAGGCGGCGGAGACGAGGGGCACGCGCTCGAGCCAGCAGGCGTCGGCGACGGCGAAGCGGGTGGCGAAGGTGTCGCTGCCGTCGAGAACCACGCTGTGCCCTCGCACAAGATGGCGGGCGTTCCGGGCGTCCAGGCGGAGCGGCAGCGCGCGCACCCGGCAGTCGGGGTTGATCCGGGCCGCCGCTTCGGCGGCCGAGAGGGCCTTCGGGCGGCCCACGTCGGGCGTGCCGTGCGCGATCTGGCGGTTGAGGTTCGAGAGGTCCACGGAGTCGCTGTCCACCAGGGTGATCTGGCCGACTCCCGCGGCGGCGAGATAGAGGAGCGCGGGCGAGCCGAGGCCGCCGGCGCCCACGAGGAGGACGCGCGCGGCGAGGAGGCGCTCCTGGCCGGCGCCGCCGACGCCGGGCAGCAGGAGATGGCGCGAGTAGCGCTCGGTTTGCTCCGCGGTGAACGGCACGAGGGGGCTCCTGGTCAGCGGGCGGCGGCGCGCTCGAGCGTGGCGGCGAACGGCCGCGGGTCGTGGGCCGCGGCGCGCGGGCCGCCGTTGAAGGTGTCGGTCGTCAGGTAGCGTTCGCCGGTGTCGCACAGGATGGTGACGATGAGCTTGCCGCGGCTCTCCTCGCGCCTGGCCACGTCGAGGGCGGCGCGCACGGCGGCGCCGGCCGAGATGCCGGCGAAGATGCCCTCCTGGAGGGCCAGCTCGCGCGCGGCGGCTTTGGCCTCCGGGGTGGTCACGTGGAGGACCTCGTCAATGATCTCGCGGTCGAGGACCTTGGGCACGAAGCCGGCGCCGATGCCCTGGATGCCGTGGGTGCCCGGCTTGCCGCCGGCCAGGATGGGCGACTCGGCGGGTTCGACGGCGACGGCGCGGAACGAGGGCTTGCGGGCCTTGATGACCTCGGCCACGCCGGTGATGGTGCCGCCCGTGCCCACGCCGGCCACCACGATGTCCACCTGGCCGTCGGTGTCGCGCCAGATTTCCTCGGCCGTGGTGCGGCGGTGGACCTCGGGGTTGGCGGGGTTCTCGAACTGCTGGGGGATGAAGTAGCGCGGGTCCTCGGCGGCCATGGCGAGCGCTTTCTGGACGGCGCCGGTCATGCCCTCGGTGGCGGGCGTGAGGACGATTTCGACGCCGAAGGCCTTGAGGATGCGCCGCCGCTCCTCGGTCATGCTCTCGGGCATGGTGAGCACGAGCTTGTAGCCGCGCGCGGCGCACACGAAGGCCAGCGCGATGCCGGTGTTGCCCGAGGTGGGTTCGAGGAGGATCGTGTCGGGCTTGATTCGCCCGGCGCGCTCGGCCGCCTCGATCATGGACAGGCCGATGCGGTCCTTCACGCTCGAGGCGGGGTTGTAGAACTCCAGCTTGCCGGCCACGCGGCCCGGCAGCCCGGCGGCCAGGCGGTGCAGCCACACGAGCGGGGTGTTGCCGACCAGTTCCGTGATGTCGCCCGCGATCTTCATTCGGTTCTCCTCTGCCGCCCGTTGGGCACGACCCAGCCGAGGCGCTCGTAGCAGGCGCGCGCCGCGGGAGTCGTGAGAAACTCCATGAACCGCCTCGCCGCCTCGGGCTGGCGCGCGAAGCGCAGGAGCCCGATGCCGGTGCCCCGGTGCACCTGCTGGGCTTCGGGCAATTCGACGATCTCGATGCGCCCCGGGGCCAGGTGGGCGAAGGCGGACCAGCCGAACGCCGCGTCCACCTTGCCGCCGGCCACGGCCTCGACGATGGCGATGCAGCCGTTGGCGCGGAAGGTGATGTTGCGCCGAATCCCCTCCACGAGGCCCAGGCGCGTGGCCACGTCCTCCCACAGGCCCTTCAGGCAGTCGAGCACCGAGATGCCCACGCGCACGCCGGCGCGGGCCAGGTCCTGCACGGTCCGCACGTTTTTCGGGTTGCCGGCGGGGACGATGATGGCCGACCTGCGGCACGCAATGGTGCGCCGCTCTCCCGTTGCGACAATGCCTCGCACCTCGCCATCATCGAGCAGGAACTCGGCCCCGCCGATCGCCAGGTCGTGCACGCCGGCCTCGGCGATCTCGTCGAGGAAGTCGTGGCGGCCGTTCTGGCCCGCGGCCTCCTCGGCCACGGGCTGCGCGCAGTGGCGGCTGCACACGCTGACGGCCACGCGGATGCCCGAGTTGCGCTCGAAGAGGCGCGCGGCCTCCTCGAGCGGCGCGGCGCACGCGCGCGCCGAGAAGACCTTCAGGGTGGTTTCGCTGGCTTGCGCTGTCATCCCGGCCTCCAAGTGCCTGACCGCCTGCGGGTCAGATCTGGTAGTTGCCCTTCAAGGGGCGGGTGTGGATGCCGCACTCGCCGCCGCACTTGCTGGTGCCGATCCAGCGGCCGGCGCGTTCGTCGGGGCTGCTGCTGATGTGGGTGCAGGGGGCGCACCCCAGCGAGCGGTAGCCCTTGAGGTACAGGGGGTTGACCGGCACGCGGTGGAGGGCCAGGTACTGCCAGATCTCGCGCTCGTACCAGATGAGGATCGGGTTGAGCTTGAGGAGGCCCTGGTCGCGTTCCTCGATCTCCTGGAAGTCGGTGCGCGTGCGCCCCTCGGTGCAGCGCAGGCCGGTCACCCAGCACGTCACGCCCATCTCCTCGATGGCGCGGCGGGTGGGCTGGACCTTCAGGATGTCGCAGCAGCGGTCGGGCTCGGTGGCATAGAGCTTGTCCGGGATCGGCTCGTTGTTCTCGAAGACGCGCAGTTCGGGGTAACGGGCCACCTCTTCGCGCATGAACTGCTTGGTCTCGGCCGGCTTGAAGCGGGTGGTGACCACGAAGCCGCGGATGGCGGGGCTCACGCGCTTGGCCAGGTGCCACACCACGCTGGAGTCCTTGCCCAGGCTGTTGGCCACGACGAGGCCGTCGCCGAACTCCTTGTGCGCCCACTCGATGAGGTCGAGCGAGCGCTCGACCTTCTCGGCGAAGTTCAAGCCGTCCACCAGCGCCTTGATGTCTTCTTGCACCGCCGCCACGGCCATACGTCAGCTCCTTTGCTCAGATTTGGTACTCGGGCGCTTCGTGCAGGTACTCCGCCTCGGCAAGGAGGCGCCGAATCGCCTCGATGTCCTCCCGGTCCAAGTCGGGCCGCAAGGTGAGGTGGGCGAGAGGATGGACCTTTCGCCCCCAGGTGATGCGCTCCCAGGCCCGCTCGTGGAAGTAGTAGAGAAGGAAGCGCAGGGTCTGAAAGATGCTCGTGATGCCCAGGGTGTTGCTCCAGTCGCGGGTGAAGGCGTAGGTGATGAAGAGTTGCATGATGATTCCGATGATTCGCCAACTGACAGACTTGGTCAGGCTGCGGAGTCGGGATTCCATCGGTGCCGCCCTATATGATTATCCCGACTGGCATAGTCGAGATAGTCTCCCAAAACAAGACGCGCCCAGCCTGGCTCCCGAGGCACAGCCTCACGTCGCCCACCGTAGCCCAAGACCGTCGCCCGGCGACGGCCTCGAGGCGTCCCCCGCGCGGTGAGTTGATGCCTCAGATCGCATAGCTGGCCACGTACTCCGCGGACCTGCGGGCGTCTTGCTCGACCAGGCTCTGAAAGGTCGTCTGGTCGTAGACGCCCGAGACGGCTGACCGGACGCGCTCCCACATGGGCAGGAACACGCAACCCCCGTAGAGCGGGCACTCGTTGTGGCTGCTGCCCATGGCGCACACGACGGGACCGACCGGCCCCTCGATGAAGCGGATCACGTCGCCCACAGCCAGTTCGGCCGGCGGGCGCGCCAGCGCGTAGCCTCCTCGGCTGCCACGCTGCGAGACCACGAAGCCCGCCTGCTTGAGCTGGTTGAGGATGACCTCGAGGAATCGGGCGGGGATGGCCTGCGCCTCCGCGATGTCTGCGATGCGCACGGGGCCGGCGCCATAGCGCTTCGAGAGCTCGAAGACGGCACGGACCGCGTACTGGCATTTCTGCGAGACGAACATCGGCGCTCCATCCTGACTAAATCTATCGAGATTGTATCAACGCTGCACCGCCCTGTCAAGCTTTTTTTCTGCAAGCCGCTCACGGAGGGTACTTGGGCATCTCAAGAATGGCTTTTCGAGGTGTTGGCGGTCTCGACTCGACTGGCCTGGTGCGGGGTGCGAGCGTGCCTGCCCTCTCCGGGCTTGGCGGTTCTTGCGGGGGCTCTGCCGAGTGGCTGGCGGGCGCATTCTGCCCATGCTGTATCAATCCTGAGAGGGGGAGAGTGATACAGCATGGGTAGACGGGCGAGAACTGGCGATTCTCGCGGCTCCGGCCATACTCGCTCACATTGGGGATGAGCAAGTATGGGGGCTGGAACGGCCTGAGCGCGTAAAGCATTGCTGCATATGTGGTTATGTGGTGGAACCCGCTGGCGGTGGGAGACCCGTCCCGCGCTCCCCGGCAGCGGCCGCGTGGCCTGAGGGGAGCGAGCGCGAGGAGCCAAATCGCGCTTGAACCGGGAGGGGGCTCTCCGTATGATACGCGCCATGACTCGGAACCAGCGACGCGATCTGCGCAACGGCCTCCTCTTCATCTCGCCCTGGATCGTGGGCTTCTGCGTGTTCATGGTCTACCCCGTCGCCTCGTCGCTGTACTTCAGCTTCTGCGACTACTCGGTGCTCGAGCGCCCCGTGTGGATCGGCGCCGAGAACTTCACGGAGCTCGCCCATGACAGCGTGTTCTGGACTTCGCTGGGCAACACCCTCTACTATGCGGTGATCGCCCTGCCGCTGGGGATGATGCTCGCCATCGGGGTGGCGCTGCTGCTCAACACCAAGGTGCGCGGCATGGCCGTCTACCGCACGATCTTCTTCCTGCCGTCCATCGTGCCCGTGGTGGCGATGGCCATTCTGTGGCTGTGGATTCTCAACGGGCGCTACGGCGTGCTGAACTACTCGCTGACGCTTCTGGGCCTCCCGGCAAAGAGCCTGCCCGCGTGGCTCGAGAGCAAGCACTGGGCCATGCCTGCCCTGATCCTCATGGGCCTCTGGGGGATCGGCCACGCCATGGTCATCTACCTGGCCGGCCTCCAGGACATCCCGGTGCACCTCTACGAGTCGGCGGAGATTGACGGCGCGAGCTGGTGGCAGAAGACGGTGCACATCACCCTGCCCATGCTCTCCCCCACCATTTACTTCAACCTGATCATGGGCATCATCGGCACCTTTCAGATCTTCGCGGCCCCCTACATCATGACCAACGGCGGCCCCGAGCGGGCCACGCACTTCTACACCTTCTATCTGTATAACCTGGCGTTCGAGGACCTGCGCATGGGCTACGCCTGCGCGATGGCCTGGATTCTGTTCCTCATCATCCTGGGGCTCACGCTGCTCGCGACCAAGGTCTCGGCGAAGCACGTGCACTACGAACGCTGACGGCGAGCCCTGCGCTCGCCCGGCGGCAGGGCAACCGCCGCCCGTGCCGAAGCGCGGCCGAGTTGGAACTTGCGTATGAAACTCACGACGCCCAAGCGCATCGCCATCCACGCCGCCCTCGTCGTGGGGTCGTGCATCTTCATCTTCCCCTTCGTCTGGCTCATCACCACGTCGCTGAAGCCGGTCGAGCAGATCATGAAGATGCCGCCCGACTGGCTGCCGCGGGCCTACTACGCCCCCGTCGAGGGCCAGCGGCTCAAGGTGGTCAAGGAGCGCGAGATAGGCGAGCCCTCGCTGATCGTCCACTATGCTGTGGGCGGGACGGCTCCGTCCCGCGTCCTCCTCCCGGCCTCCAAGTACGCCGACGGCAGGGCCGAGGTGGAGGTCCGCGTGGCCGACCGCACGGAGCTCGTGCGCGTGCCCGCGGTCGTCGAGAAGGAGGTCCCGGGAGGCTGCTGGCTGGTGCGCGAGAAGCTCGAGCGTCTGCCCCAGGACCCCGGCCCGCCGGCCCGTTGGGACTGCGTCAGCCCCGCCCAGATCGAGGAGAGGATCGAGCCGGCCTGGTGGAACTACCGCGGCGCCATCCGCTACACGGGCTACTACGAGGGCTCGTTCCTCGGCCTGAAGTACCGGGTGCCGATGTTCCTCGTCTACCTGCGCAACACCCTCCTCGTGGCCATACTGGGCGTCATCGGCACCACGCTGTCGAGCGCGCTGGCCGCCTACGGCTTCGCCCGCATCCCGTGGCCGGGGCGCGACAAGGTGTTTCTCGTCGCCCTCTCGACCATGATGGTGCCGTTCGCGGTCACGATGGTGCCGCTGTATGGGGTGTTCCGCGCGCTGGGCTGGATCGGCACGCTCAAGCCGTTGTGGGTGCCGGCCTTCTTCGGCAGCGCCTTCAACATTTTCCTGCTGCGCCAGTTCTTCCGCACGATTCCGCAGGACCTCTCGGAGGCGGCGCGGATTGACGGGTGCAGCGAGTTCGGCATCTTCTGGCGCATCATGCTGCCGCTCTCGAAGCCGGCCCTGGCCGTGGTGGCCCTCTTCCACTTCATGTGGGCGTGGAACGACTTCATGGGCCCGCTCATCTTCCTCACGAAGCAGGAGACGTATACCCTGTCGCTCGGCCTCCAGTTTTACCAGAGCCAGCACGGCGGCTCCGAGTGGCATTTCCTCATGGCCGCCTCCACCCTCATGATCCTGCCCATCGTGGTGCTGTTCTTCTTCACCCAGCGCACCTTCATCCAGGGCATCTCGACGACGGGGATGAAGAACTGAGGAGGCCCCGCAATGCTCCTTGGCCTGCTGTGCGCCGCGGCAGCGGCGATGCCGGCCGCCTCGCCGGCCATCGTGAAGGCGGAGTTCATCTACGACAGGGCCTCGTTCCCCCAGTGCCACGCCTCGACGATTGCCGAGTCGGGCGGGGGCCTCGTGGCCGCATGGTTCGGGGGCACGGCCGAGGGCCGGCCCGACGTGGGCGTCTGGCTCTCGCGCCACGACGGCCAGGCCTGGTCGCCGCCGGTCGAGGTCGCCACGGGCGAAGCCGCTGTGGGCGGGGCGTCTCTGCCCCGCGAATCCGCCGAGAAACGCTTCCCCTGCTGGAACCCCGTGCTCTTCCAGCCCAGGGGCGGGCCGCTGATGCTCTTCTACAAGGTCGGACCGAAGCCCAGCGCCTGGTGGGGCATGGTGATGGCGTCCCACGATGGCGGCAAGACGTGGTCGAAGCCGGCGCGTCTGCCCGACGGCATCCTCGGCCCGGTGAAGAACAAGCCGATCCAACTGGCGGACGGCACGCTCCTGTGCGGCTCGAGCACCGAGGATCAGGGCTGGCGCGTGCACTTCGAGCTTTCACCCGACCTGGGCAAGACCTGGCAGCGGATCGGCCCGGTCAACGACGGCAAGGCGTTCGGGGCCATTCAGCCCACGCTGCTCACGCACGCCGATGGCCGCATCCAGGCCCTGTGCCGCAGCCGGCAGGGGCGCGTGGTCGAGGTTGCCTCGTCGGACGGCGGCAAGACGTGGGGCGACATGGCCGCGACCGCGCTGCCCAACCCCAACGCGGGGATTGACGGCGTGACCCTCGCCGACGGCCGCCACCTGCTCGTCTACAACCACACGCCGCGGGGGCGTTCGCCGCTGAACGTGGCGGTCAGCCGCGACGGCAAGACGTGGCAGGCCGCGCTCGTTCTCGAAAGCGAGCCGGGCGAGTACTCCTATCCCGCTGTCATCCAGGCCGGCAACGGACTGGTCCACATCACCTACACCTGGAGGCGGCAGCGGGTGCGGCACGTCGTCCTCGACCCCGCGAAGTTCGTCCTCCGCGACCTGCCCGACGGCCAGTGGCCGAACTGAACCCTCTTGCCCCCCTCCCGAGCCCCAATGCCCTCGGGAGGGGAGAGTTCGCCCATGCACGAGCTGCCGCTCCTTGATGTCGTGGTGCTGCTCGCATATACGGCGGGCGTGGTGGGGCTGGGGTGCTGGTTCGTGCGGCGGAGCCAGACGACCGACGCCTTCATGGCCGCGGGCCGCCGGCTGCCCGGCTGGGCCGTGGGCCTCTCGATCTTCGGCACCTATGTGAGCAGCATCAGCTTCCTCGCCCTCCCCGGCAAGGCCTATGCGGCGAACTGGAATCCCTTCGTCTTCAGCCTGTCGCTGCCATTGGCGGCGTGGCTGGGCGTGCGGTTTTTCGTGCCCTACTACCGCCGCCTCGGCAACGTGTCGGCCTATCACGCCCTCGAGGCCCGCTTCGGCTCCTGGGCGCGCCTCTATGCCGTTGCCTGTTACCTGCTCACCCAGGTGGTGCGCGTCGGGGCGATCCTGTTCCTCGTTGCCCTGCCCCTCGAACGCCTGCTGGGCTGGGACATGCGGCTCATCGTCCTGGCCACCGGCGTGCTGGTGACGCTCTACACCCTCCTCGGCGGCATCGAGGCCGTGATCTGGACCGATGTGGTGCAGAGCCTCGTGCTGGGCGCCGGCGCCCTCGCGTGCGCCCTGCTGCTCACGTTCGACATGCCGCAGGGGCCGGGGCAGCTCTTCGAGATCGCCGCGAAGCACGCGAAGTTCAGCCTCGGCAGCTTCGGGCCGAGCCTCGCCGAGGCGACGTTCTGGGTCGTGCTCATCTATGGCCTGTTCATGAACCTCCAGAACTTCGGCATTGACCAGAGCTACGTGCAGCGCTACCTCACGGCCAGGAGCGACCGCGAGGCCCGGAAGTCGCTCTGGCTCGGCGCCTTGCTCTACCTGCCCATCTCGGCGCTGTTCTTCTTCATCGGCACCGCGCTGTTCGCTTACTTTCAGGCGCGGCCGGGGCTGCTGCCCGAGGGGCTGAGCGCCGACCGCGTGTTTCCCCACTTCATCGTCGAGGGGCTGCCGCAGGGTTTCACAGGCCTGCTCATCGCGGCCATCTTCGCCGCCGCGATGAGCTCGGTGGACAGCAGCCTCAACTGCTCGGCCACGCTGACGCTGGCGGACCTCTGGAAGCGCCACGTCCGCCGCGAAGCGTCCGAGCGCGAGGCGATGTGGGTGTTGCGCATCAGCACCGTGTTCTGGGGCGTGCTGGGCACGAGCATCGCCCTCGCGCTGGCCGTCTTCCACGCCGACGAGAGCACGCTCGACCTGTGGTGGAAGCTTTCGGGCATCTTCAGCGGCGGCATGCTGGGCCTGTTTCTCCTCGGCCTGATCGCTCGGCGGGCAGGCAATGCCGCGGCGGCGGCCGGCGTGGCCTGCGGCCTCGCCGTCATCGCTGCCATGACCTTTCTGCGCACTCCGTTCCACACCTTCCTGGTCCCCGCCTTCGGCGCGACAAGCATCGTCCTTGTCGGCTGCGCTCTGGGCGCGCTCACCCGCGCCGCGCGCGGCGGGGACGGGAGCCGCGCTTGAACCCCGCGCGGGGCGCTGGTAGAGTGGCGGGGCGTGGAATGAGCGAGGAGTCTCACGCAGAGGCAGCGGAGGGAGCAGAGGACAGAGAGGATTTGGGTTGAAATCGCAGATTGCAAATCGCAAATTGCAAATCCCCACAGTCGCGCTCTGTCTCACGGCAGCGCTGGCCAGGATGTGCCCGCTGTCGTGGGGCGGGGCGGCGGAGGCACCCGCCGAGGTGCTCTTCGCGCCCGGCGCGGCGGGCTATGTGACCTCGTGGCTGGTGGCCGGGCCGTTCGGGTTCTTGCGCGACTCGCAGCTCGACCAGGACTTCCTGGGCGGCGAGGCGACCGTTCGCCCAAGGGATGGGGATGTGGTGGGCGGCGTGTCCCCACGCCGCGATCCGCGGGACGGAGACGTCCCGCCCACAGTTCCCGAGAAGCGCGTCGCGTGGCAGGCGGTCGCGTTCGCCGACCCCGTGCTGAACTTCAAGGAACGCTGCCTGCCGCTCGGCAGGTCGGCCTTCTACCTCGCGGCAGCCGTCGTGGCGAAGAAGGACGTTGACCTGGCCCTCGTGCTGACCCACACGGGGCAGGCACGGGCGTGGCTCGACGGCAAGGAAGTGGTGCGAAGCGACAAGGACGCCTACAGCCTGGGGCCGAAGACGGTCGAGCATGCCTTCGCGCTCAAGGCGGGCCAGCGGACGCAATGGCTGCTGAAGCTGGGCTCGGATGGGCGCTACCTCCAGATCCTCGTGCGGCTGAAGTCGGGGCCACGAGCGGCGCAGGCCGACGAGGTGGCCATCGCACTGCCGCTGGCCGCCGGCGCGAAGCCGAACCCCGAGGCATTCCTCCTGCCCTCGTTGAGCCTGGGCCTGCCCCGCCAGCGCTTCGTGGAGCCGGGCGAGAAGGCCAACCTCGCCTTCGGCTTCGAGGGCAGCTACCCGCTGTGCGAGGGGCAGGTGGCCGCGGCCATTGCCGTTGCGGATGCGAAGGGCCAGACGGCCGGCAAGCTCGAGGTGCCGGCGACCAAGCTGCCCGAGCTGGCCCTCGCGCCCGCCGAGGTGGCGTGGACGCCTCCCAAGGAGGGCGGCTCGCCCTTCTTCACCCTCACGGCACAGGTGACGCTCGACGGGCGCAGCCTCGGCACGGTGGCCAGGAAGGTCTACGCCCCCGCCAACATCGGACACTGGACCGGCGACCTGCACAAGCGCCTGCTCGCCCTGGCCTCGGCGAAGAAGCTCGCCTCGGACGACCTGGCCTGCGTGCTGCTGAAGATCGAGAAGGCGGCGATGCTCCAGCAGGGCGGCGACGTGCGCGCCTTCGCGCCCGACACCGTGACCGAGCAGCTCGATACCGCGAGCGACTGGCTCGCGCGCCTCGAGGCAGGCCAGGGTCTGCCGCCCCTCGAGCCCGGCGTGCACGAGCTGGCCTACCTCGCCCCGCAGGACGACTCGGCCCAGCCCTACTACCTGCACGTGCCGCCCGCGGCCAGGGACGCCAAGCCCCTCCCCGCCATCGTCTACCTGCACGGCTACGCCCCGTGGCTCGACAAGACCAACTGGTACGAGGTCTCGGCCGGCCTCACCGCGCAGGCCGACGCCCGCGGCTACGCCGTCATCGTGCCCTTCGCCCGCTCGAACACCGACTTCCAGAGCATCGGCGAGTGGGACGTGATGCACGTGCTCGGCCTCGCGGAGAAGCGGCTCAAGCTCGACCCCGACCGCGTGTTCCTCATCGGCTACTCGATGGGCGGCGCGGGCGTCTACACGCTCGCGGCGCACTACCCCGATCGCTGGGCCGGCGGCATCGTGATGTGCGGCCGGCCGCGGAACTACCTGTGGAAGGACCTCGACCCCGCCAGGGTCGAGCCCTTCAAGCGCCACCTGCTCGACCTCGAGTCGGGCGCGCCCCACGCGCACAACTACACGTACCTGCCGTTCCTGGTGTTCCAGGGCACAGCCGACGTGCTGATCCAGCCCGAGCAGGCCTATCGCTTCGTCGAGGACCTCACTCACCTGGGGCTCAAGGCCCAGCTCGTGAAGCTCGAGGGCCAGAGCCACTGGATCGCCGACGAGGTGTTCTCCACGCCCCAGGTCTTCGACTGGATGGACGCCCGCCGCCGCGAGCCCGCCCCGCGGAACGTGCGGTTCAAGACCCACTCGCTGCTCTACGACCGCGCCTGGTGGCTGACGCTGGACGCCTTCGAGCGCTGGGGCGAACCGGCCGAGGCCAACGCCACGCTCGAGCCGGGCAACAAGCTCGAACTCGCGACGCGCAACGTCGCCGCCCTCACCCTCCGCCCGCCGAAGGAGCTGGCCGACCCCAAGGCGCCCCTGGCGGCGAAGGTGAATGGCAAGGAGGCCCAGCTTGTGCCCGACGCCGAAGGCCGATTCGTCGTCGAGCTGTCGCCCAGACCCGAGGGCCCGCTGCGCAAGAAGCCGACCCTGTGCGGCCCCATCAAGGACGCGTTCAACCGCCGCTTCCTCTTCGTCGTCGGCACGGCGGGCGACCAGGAGGCGACCGAGCGCAACCGCACCCTCGCCCGCCAGATGCAGAAGGAGTGGTACGCCTTCGCCAAGGGCATCCGCCAGATCGCCTCCGACACGGCGATCACCGACGCCGAGATGGCGCGCTCGAACCTCCTCCTCTTCGGCACGCCCAAGACCAACGCCGTCCTGGCCAGGCTGGCCGACAGGCTGCCCATCCGCTTCACCGACGAGGGCTACGAGATCCTCGGCAAGACCTACAAGGCAGGCGAAACGACCGGCCTGATGTTCATCTATCCCAACCCGCTCGCGCCCGAGCGCTACATCGTGGTCTGCGATGGCCAGCGCTACGGCGAAAAGCTCGGCGAGAACCACAAGTACGACCTGCTGCCCGACTTCATCATCTACAGCGCCGAGCCCGACTACGACGACACGAACTGCTTCTACGTGGCGGGGTTCTTCGACGGCGCGTGGAAGCTCGATCCGAAGCTGGCCTGGACGTCGGACGGCCGGCCCAAGCCGCGGCCGACGCTGGCGCCCCCCGCGCGCCCCGACGGGTTCTAGGCAACGCGCCACGATTGCCATTCAGAGCGCCAGGGACGTCGCCCCACCACACCCGTGCAGGCCTGTGGGCGGGGGCTCTGTCCCCCGCGAATCTACTGTAGACGGGGGCCGCGGTAGAGAGCCGAAGAGCCGCGGGGCACGGAGGCCCCGCCCACACGGATCTACAATCGCGGCGTGTGGCTTGGCTGGCGTCACTTCTCCCCGATGCAGTAGAGGAACTTCTCGCCGCGAATGTAGAGGCGGCTGCCGTCGAAGACGGGCGGGCCGTTGGCGACGATCTCCTGCGGCGCCCAGGGCCAGCCGTGGTTCCTCTCATACAGCCCCAAGCTGGCAAGTTCCCTCGCAATGAGGGCTACTGCGCTGGGCCTTGTACGACGACCTGATGTGCAATCTGTATGAAGGCCCTGCCGAGGTGGTTCTCGATGATCTTGATGGCTGGGGTCGCACCCAAGGTGTGGATGCACGCATGGTGGACGGATAGGACCGCATCCTGTAGTTCCTGGTTATCCTCCAGGCGCCGGACCCTCAGCCCGATCTTCTTGCAGCGGTCGTAGGACAGGTGTCGCGCATGCGACTTCGAGAGCGCGTGGTCCGTCAGGTCACGAACGATTCCGTCAGCCATTTTCCTCTTCTTCACCGTCGTTCTGCCTGAGAACATGCCGCCCATAAGCCAATCTGAGACCATCTCCTTCGCCCATTTCATTGCCTTCTCGCACTCCCCAATGAATGCCGGAGGATACTTGGCCAGGATGGGTTGCCATATCGGGATCTTGCTCGGGTCCTTCCCAATCTCCTCCCTTGCACGCTCGAATTCCTCCAGCACCCCGTGGGCAGGAATCCCACGGAACTGAGGGTCGATCGGCCCGAGACTAGACTGCTTGCCCATCCAGATCTCTCGACACGCGCATGCTATCATGGTCCCGGCTGATAGGGCCAGTTGCGGCACAAACGCCCGAATGTCACTGCCGAACATGGCTCTGAGGTAATCCACCAGAGACTCTGTAGCAGCCGTCTCACCTCCCGGCGTATGCAGGAGAAGGTCCAGACCCCTGGAGCGGTCAAGCTGATGCACCACAGTCATCAGCCCGTTCTTGTCCGCGTCGTTAACCTCGACTCCATCGAGGTTGCGCTTCTGGAGCCACCCGGAGTAGTAGAGGATCACATTCCGGCCGGTAAGGTCGGATAGGAGGCGCAAGTACTTACGCCGAATCAGGTCGTGAACGCCGCCGGCGGCCTTCAGCTCGTTGAGGAGTTCATTCCAGTCCGGCATTGGCAGGGCTCATGGCGCTGAACGACGTAGTCCCAGCCTCGATGAAGACGGGGGGCTTCTCCTTCTCCACTTGGTCACTTCGAGAACCCAGGCTCACAAGGTACGCTCGCACCTCAGGCGACTCGATGCCAAGAGTGCGGTACACCCTGTCAATTCTGGTCTGCCGCCTCTTGTCCGTGCGTGCCTTGCCCATCTACGTCACCCCAGCGCAAGTGTTCGATCTGTCGCTTCCGGAAGCAAGGCTATCACATCTATTCCCCCCTGTCAAGCAGCACCGAACCGACAGCTCCCATTCGTCGCTCACTTCTCCCCGATGCAGTAGAGGAACTTCTCGCCGCGAATGTAGAGGCGGCTGCCGTCGAAGACGGGCGGGCCGTTGGCGACGATCTCCTGCGGCGCCCAGGGCCAGTAGCGGTCCACCACGGTCTCGATGCGGTTCACGGCCACGGGCTTGCACGCCGGCCCCTGCTCCAGCACCACGCACATCCCCTGGTTGTCCATCACGTAGATGTGTTTGCCCCCGAGGGCCGCGCTGGCGCCGATGCCGATGGCATTGTAGGTGTGCAGCTCGTCGAAGCCCAGGTCCTGCGCGTAGTGGGTCTTGCCCGACGGGATGTCGGCGGCGTAGAAGAAGCCGTACTGGTCGGGGATGTAGTGGGTGTCGCCGACGATGAGGGGGGAGGCGGGGGTGAAGCGGTCGAGCCATTCGCCGTTGGGCCGGCGGTGGTTGCACTGGACCTCGATGCCGCGGAACTCGGGCTGCCAGGCGTCGCCCTCGCACTTGGAGAAGTCCGCCATCAGGAGGCCGGCAACGCCGCACCAGGCCAGATACATGGTCTCGCCGACGACCACGGGGGCGGCCCAGCCGAGGTCGCCCTGGGTGATGCGGGGATTGGCCCAGAGCTGCTTGCCGTCGGAGGCGCGGTAGCACACGCCTCGCCAGGTGAAGACCACGTCGGTGCCGCGAATCGTCGCGGGGATCAGCGACGCGATGCTGTGCCCCTTGGGATCGCTCCAGACCGTCTTGCCCGTCGCGGCGTCGAGGGCGTGCAGGCCGTTGAACACGACGCACAGCTTGTCGCCGACGAGGGCCGGCGAGCACGAGTAACTGATCTCCTTCGGCACCTCGAGGCGGCGAATCCACTGGCGGTTGCCGTCGAGGTCGTAGCAGGCCACGACGCCGAAGCCGGTGAAGGCCCACACGTGCTTGCCGTCGCTGACGGGCGTGGTGGTGAAGCCCACGATGCCGAAGTGGCCCTCCAGGTGGCCCTCGAGGCGCATGTGGTACTTCTTCTTGTCCACCTCGAGCAGGAGGTCGCGCATCTGGCGGCGAATCTCGAGGCCCTTCTCATAGTCGGCCTTCGCCAGCTCTTCCGCGAGCGGGGCGAGCTTTTCCTTGAAGACGGGGCTGGCGGCGCGGTCCTCCTCCGTTGTGGCCTCGTAGAGGCTGTTGAAGCGGCGCCAGAGCACTTTGCCGGTCGTCTTGTCGAGGCACAGGAGCTGGTCGGGCTCGGCCGGGGTGAAGATGCGGTCGCCCACCACGAGGGGGCAGGCATTGGTCCGCTCCGGCATCTCGGCCATCCAGACGATGTTCTTCTCCTCGTAGGGCGTCGGCTCGGCGTCCATCAGCACGGGCGCGAACCACAGCGCGCGGCCGTTGGGCCCCGTGTAGGTGCACATCTTGGCGAGGAGCTGGTTCCAGCCCTGCTTCAGGTCGAGCGTGATGCGCGGCGAGCGGCCGTGGGTGAAGGCCAGCTTCTGGCGGCTGATGCCGTAGTGGCTGCCATAGCCCATCGCCATCTTGGGCGCGCAGTAGACCTGTTCGCCGTTGAAGAAGAGCTTGAGGCCGTAGATGTGGTCCACCGTGAGGGTCACCTTGCCCGCGCGTGCGGCGTGGAGGTAGGTGTGCGCGTAGGCCACGTGGTTCGGCTTGTAGTCGAGCGCCTTCGCGAGGTCCACAGCCTCATCCAGGTCCACGCGGCCCCAGCGCTCGTAGTCAGGCGCGCGCTTCATCTCCAGGCGCTTCCAGGCGAGGCCGCCCACCTGGTCGCCCTCGGCGGGCGCGAGCTTGGCCTCGCCGGGAATCTGCTCCTTGTCGAAGTCGTTCACCGAGTGGGTCACGGGCAGCAGGCCGACGACGAGCCAGTCGCGGAGGAGGCCGTGGCCTGTGGTGACGGGCGTGGTGCCCTTGGCCGCGTCGGGGGCGGGCTTGGCCGCTTGACACGACAGCCCGGCGACCACGCCTTTGGCGATGCGGCCCCAGGTCGTGGGCGGCGTGGCGTCGGGATAGAGGCCGGTCCAGTTCCCGCGCCAGCCATAGGTCGTGGGGGGCGCGGCGCCCGCGGCGGCGAAAGCGCTGACGGCGGCAAGCAGCAGGCACGACGGTGCGATGTGTCTCACGGCGGTCCTCTCTCAAGCGCTATCCAGCGGAAGAAGCGAATAGATGCAGCATAGCGACTGCGGAGCGGGAGAGCAAGAGCAGATCGTAGCCGCACGTCCGACGCTCGTAGCGGCACACGGCACTTTCTCGAACGGAAACCATGACCACGCACGCTAGACACGTACTCCCGTGTGCGGAAGGGCCGGGCGCCAGCGCCCCGAGCAATCCAGACGACACACGGGACGTGTGTCGCCACTAAGGAGCCCAGAGGCCGTAGGGCCAAGGTTACAATCTATTACGATCCGAAACGGCTTGCGACGGGCCGGGGGGTTGCAAAGCCGATGGGCCGGGGCTAGAATGGGCGCGTACGCTCCCTGCCCCTCTCGGTTGCGACGGAGGCCCCCATGAAGGTCGCTGATCTCGGCGCGGCCGGCGTGATCCCCCAACCCATCGTGGACAAGCTGATCCGCCTGATCCGCCGCGTGCGCTGGCTGATCGTGCTCCGCGGCGCCTGCGCCACCGCCGTCACCGCCATCGGCACGCTGCTGGCCGTGATGGCCATTGACGCCACGGTGACGCTCTTCTCGCTGACGACCCGCTGGGCGCTCACCCTCTCCGCCTACGGGGCCACGGCCTTCGTGGCCGTCTGGTTCCTCGTGCGGCCGCTGGCCCGCAGCCTGACCCTGGCGGGAACGGCCCGCGCCATCGAGACCCACCACCCCGAGCTCCAGGAGCGAATCAGCTCGGCCGTGGAACTGCTGACGAGCCAGGACGCGCCCGAGCTGCGCGGCTCGGACCAGCTCATCCGCGCGCTGGTGATGCAGGCGGCCGACAGCGCCCGCGGGCTCTCGCCGCGCCGCGAGGTCACGCTGCGCGCGGCCCGCCCCTACCTCGCCGCGGCGGCGGCCGTGGCGGCCCTCTTTGCCGCCGTGTTCGTGTTGTGGCCCGACCAGGCGCGCTTCCTGCTCGCACGGGCCTCCGCGCCCTTCATCAACCTGCCCAATCTGCGCGCCCGCGACCTGGCCGTCACCCCCGGCGACGTGGTGATCCTCGAGGACCAGCGGCTCCAGGTCGAGGTGGACGTGCCGATGCGCAACGTGCGCGGGGCCTACTTCCGCACCGTGGCGCCCGACGGCTCGGAGACGGCCGAGGAGATGACCCCCCTGCTCGCCGGCACCGGCGGCGAGCGGCGCTTCGCCTTCACCTGCCCGCCCGCGACTAAGACCTTCCGCTACCGCATCCACGCGGGCGACGCGTTGAGCGCCTTCTACACGGCCACCGTGGTGGCCCGCCCGGCCATCGAGCAACTGAGCTTGCGCTACGAGTTCCCCCAGTACACCGAGCGCGAGCCCGCCGTGGTCGAGAAGGCCGACGGCGATATCAAGGCCCTCCCTGGCACGGTGGTGACGCTCACGGCGCGGACGAACAAGCCCATGGCCGCGGCGCAGATGCTCGTCAACGGCCTGCCGCCCGCCGACCCCAAGGGCCAGCCGCTGGTGCAGACCACCCTGGTTGCGCAGGGCGAGGGCGCGCCCGCCGTCCTCTGCCGATTCACCCTGGGCCACGAGTTGGCCGGCAAGTGGACCCTCCAGCTCACCGACGCGCACACGTTCACCAGCTCCACCGCCGAGCACGCCATCCAGGTGGTGCCCGACGCAGCGCCCACCGTGGCCATCATCAAGCCCGAGGCGAAGCAGCTCCGCCTGCCCCCCACCGCCCCCTTGCCCATTTCCTACACGCTCGAGGACGACATCGGCCTGGCAACGGCCGAACTGCTGATCGAGGTGGACGGCCGCGGCCGCCCCCCAAAGCCCATCGCCCTGCCGCCCAGGGGCAAGAGCCCGACCCGCGCCGTGGCGAGCGACACGGCCCTCCAGCTCGGCACGATGGACCTGCGGAACGCCAAGTACGTCACCTTCCAGCTCAAGGCCACCGACAACTGCCCCAAGGAGTTCAAAGGCCCCCATAGCGGCCTCTCGGACGTCTATCGCATCGAGCTGGACGTGCGGGCGCCCTCGTTCGCCGTCGCCGAGCTCATGAGCCAGGAGAAGAAGCTCAAGGAGAGCCTCGAACGAGTCAAGAAGGACCTCCAGGCCGCCAAGCGCGACAGCGAGAAGCTCCGCGAAGACCTGCCCAAGCAGGACACCCCGCGCGAGAAGGACCAGAAACGCATTGACGACATGCGCAAGGCCCTGGCATCGGCCGACTCCGCCGCGCGCAAGGTCGCCCAGGAGATGGAGGGCGGCTACTTCGACAAGCTGGGCGAGAAGGTGAAGGAACTGGCCGACGAACACATCGCCAAGGCCGAGAACCTGGCGGGCCAGACCAAGCTCGCCGAACAGGCCGCCGAACGCGGCATGCTCGCCCGCGAGACCGACCGCACGATTGACCGCTCGATCAGGATGGTCGAGGAGCTCATGAAGCAGGTCGAGCCGGTCTCCGACGTGGTGCGCAAGGCCATCGAGATGGACGAGATGGCGACGCGCGAGGCCGACCTCGCCCGCGAGAAACTCGCCGCGGAGCAGGCCGCCGCCCAGGCCAATATGACGCCCGAGGAGTGGCAGAAGGCCCAGGAGGCCCTCGCGCGCGAAATGGCCGAGATGCTGAAGGACATGCCCGGCGGCGAGCGGGCCGCGCTCCAGGCGGCCCAGCAGATGGCCGCCAACATGGCCGCCGAGGCCCGCGAAATGGCCAGGGAGCAGGCCGCCCTCGCGGGGCAGAACCCCCAGCTCGAGAAGATTCAGGCGATCGACAAGGCCCTCGCCGACATCGCGAAGCAGCAACAGCAACTCGCCAACGACGCGGCCGCAGGCGCCGCCAGCGCCCCCCAGGCACAGCCGATGGCCAGGGCCGCCGAGAACATCCAGGCAGGCAACCTGCCCCAAGCCGTCCAGAACCAGGCCGCGGCCGAGAATGCCCTGAATCAGGCCGCCCAGCAGATGGCTCAGGGCCAGCCGCCCGCCACGCCGCCAGGGGGCGACGCGGCCCAGGCCGCACCCCAGAACGCCCAGCAGGTGGCCGACCTCGCGAAGCGGCAGGGCGAACTCCGCAATCAGACTCAAGCCCTGATGGAGCAGCGCGCCCAGCTCGCGGGCGAGCACGCCCAGGGCCAGATGGAGCGCCTCCGGAACGAGCAGGCCGCCGTCGCCCAGCAGGCCGAGGCTCTGGCCGAGAACGTCAATAACGTCGCCCCTCAAGCCGCCCCGGCGGGCGATCAGGCGGCCCGGAACGCTGGCGAAGCCGCAAAGGCGCTTCAGAACAACCAGGTCGGCGAGGCCGCCAAGGCCGCCACCGAGGCCGGCAACCAACTCGGCCAGCTTGCCGAACGCCTCGAGAACGCCGCGGCCCAACCCTTCACAGGCCAACCCGCGCCGAACCAGGGGCAGCCCGCCGCCGAGGCCGGCGCCCAACCGCCAGGAGAACACGGCGCCCCCGCCCAAGCCCAGGCCGCCCAGCCCGGAGCGGCCGAAGGCCAGCCCTCCGCCCAAGGGAACCCAAAGGGAGCAGGAGAACAGGGGAATCCACCGCAGGAGGCCGGCGGCGCCCCGCCCGCCGCCGGCAACGAAGCGCAGCCCCAGGGAGCGCAGAATCCCGAGCCGGGCGGCGCCCAGCCGCCGCAGGCCGCGGGCGCCCAGGGAGGCCAGCAGCCCAACGACCGCGGCGCCACGGCGCAACTGGCGCAACAGGCCGCCGGCCTCGCCGAGCGCCAGCAGCAGCTCGCCCGCGAGATGCAGGCCCTCGCCGGCCAGAACCCCCTGGGCCAGGCCGCCGCCGAGCAGGGCGCTCTCGCCGAACGCGCGGGCGACCTCGCTCAGGCCGCCGCGGCCCTTCAGCAGCAGGCGAGCCAGCTCGGCGCCGGCCAGGGCCAGGCGGCCGACGCCGCTACGCAGCTCGGCCGAGCGCAGGCCGAGGCACAGAATGCGGCCAATCAGCTAGCGAATGCCGCCGCGCCGCAGGGCCAGCCCGCCCAGGCGAATCCCGGGCAGGGGGCACCGAACCAGGGCGCCCCGGCCCAAGGCCAGGCAGGGCAGGGCCAGCCCGGGCAAGGCGCCCCGACGCCCAGCGCCGCCTCCCCGGCGCAGCAGTCGGCGGCCCAAGCCATGAACGCCGCGGCCAACGCCCTCGCTGCCCTCGGCCAGGCCCTCGGCAACGCCGCCGCTCAGGCGTCGTCGGCCGAACCCGGCACCCCCGCCGCAGCGGGCACCCCGGGCCAGATGGCTCAGGCCCACCAGTCCGCCAACCAGGCCGCCGCCGCTCAGTCCGGAATGGCCGCCGCCCAGGCGGCGGGGCAGATGTCCGCGATGGCCTCGCAGGCAGCGGCCCAGGCCATGGCCTCGGGCGGCAACCTGCGGAACCAGCCCCACCCCAAGAGCATGGGCAACCCCACCGAGGGCACCGGCACGCAGACCACTGACCTCTCGGAGTCCAAGCTCCGCGACCTCGGCATCAAGCTCGAAGACTGGGCGCGCCTTCCCGGCGAGCTCCGCGACCAGATTCTCCAGGCCGCCAACGACCTCGGCCCCGACGAGTACCGCCCCCTCATCAAGCGCTACTTCCAGGAAGTCGCCCGCCGCGGCGGCATCAAGCCCGCCAAGCCCGAGGGAAAGTGACATGCGCCTCCGCCGCCTCTTCCTTGCTCTGCTCCTCGCCCTGCCGCCGTTCGCCCGCGCCGACGAGGAATCGCCCGCCCTGGCCAAGTTCCGCGAACCCGTGGACCAGGCCATCGACCGCGCCCTCGAGTTCCTCGCCGACAACCAGGAGAGCGACGGCTCGTTCCGCAGTTCCTCCATGCGCCGCTCCACCGCCATCGCCTCGCTCGCCGTCATGGCCTTCCTCGCCAAGGGCCACACCCCCGGCCAGGCCCCCTACGGCGACGTGCTCAACCGCGGCATTGACTTCGTGGTCGGCGCCCAGCAATGGAACGGCATGCTCGTGGGCGACACCTCCACCCACGGCCCCATGTACTCCCACTGCATCGCCACGCTCATGCTCAGCGAGGTCTCGGGCATGGTGGACCCCGACCGCCAGCGCCGCGTGGACGCCGCGCTGGGCAAGGCCCTCCGCCTCATCCTCGCCGCGCAGAAGATGCCCAAGCCCCAGCACCACAAGGGCGGCTGGCGCTACCAGCACAACTCCAACGACTCCGACATCTCCTGCTCCGGCTGGGCGCTGATGAGCCTCCGAGCCGTTCGCAATGCCGGCGGCGCCGTCCCACGCGAGGCCATCGAGGACGCCATCCAGTTCGTCCTCAACTGCCGCCAGCGCGACGGCGGCTTCGGCTACCAGCCCGGCGGCGGCAGCGGCCTCGCCCGCACCGGCACCGCCCTCCTCTGCCTCGAGCTGTGCGGCCGCCACCGCACCAAGGAGGCCCTCGGCGCCGGCGACTGGATTCTCCGCCACATGCGCGATGGCGACTCCGACGGCTTCTTCTACTACGGCATCTACTACACCTCTCAAGGCATGTTCCAGCTTGGCGATGAATACTGGGAGAAATTCGCCGAACACATGTACAGCACCCTCCTCAAGATGCAGGACGCCAGCGACGGCTCCTGGCACGAGGGCCGCGGCAACGAAGCCCGCGCCGGCCGCTGCTACTCCACGGCCATGGCCGTCTTGGCCTTGACCCCAGCGTACCGTCAGTTGCCGATCTACCAGCGTTGACCCCTCGTCTTCCGGCCCTCCGCCTCTTCGCCCCCACCACCGAACACCAAACACCGCTTCCTCCCTCTTCGCGCCCCCGCCTATCGCCAACTGCCGACCTACCAGAGATGATACGTGCGTGGGGGGAGGAAGCCCTTCTTCGCAAGAAGGGCTTCCTCCCCCCACGCCCACCGTCATCCCAAGAACTGCCACACTAGGAACCTGTCCAAGAATCCCCGTAGGCTGCGTTGCCGGCGCCAGCGGGGCGGATGCAAGGCGCGGCTCCGCAGGCGTTGCTGCGGAGCGCATCGCTGAGGAGACGCAACGCGGCAGACGCCCCGCTGCCGCCGCACTTCTCAACCACCGATGTAGTGCTCGGCCCAGGGCATGTTGATAGCTGTTCTGGACATGTTGCCGACTGCCAACATGGGCTCAAGCTCTTACTCCCACGTAACTTACGATTGGTTGACGCTCCACTTTGCCTCTGCCTAGTTGCGTTCAGGCAACATGGGAGGGCGCAGACGGCGACGCCCGAGCCTCTGCCAGCCAGGGTGTCTATGCGTAATCAATTGCCCACGCATCACTTACACATCTGGAGCGCAGGGCGATGTTCTGAGCGTAAAGCGGCATAAGAATTGCTGCGAAGTATTTGTGTTGTTGGGCATAGGTGAGGTAATCCAGTTGAAGACGCTGACACGCAAGCCCCATTCGCTCGCCGCGCTTGCCCTCCTGGTCTGCCTCGCGGCGTTCGCGCGCCCGGCCCAGGCGATGCTGATCCGCGGCATAGGCACGGGCGCGCTCGTGGGCGGCGACCTGACCGACCCCGAGAATGACATCAACGACAACGTGCCGCTCAATCCCAACGGCGGCTCGGGCTTCAACTGGGTCGCGAGCATCGCCACGAGCAGCAACTTCTTCACCCCGGGCAAGAGCCCCGGCGAGGGCGCACTCGACCTCTTCGACAACAAGGTCGGCGCCGGCGAGGCCAAGTGGTACGACGGCAGCGTCCTCCCCAGCCCGGGCTACCGAGTCGCCGTCCAGTTCCCCGTGCAATACGCCCTCACGCGCTTCACCGTGGCCTCGGCCAACGACGTGCCCAGCCGCGACCCGGACATCTGGCGCATCATCGCCTCCGACGACGGCTTGACCTGGGTGACCATCTTCGCCCAGAGCAACGACGGCGTGTCGGTGTGGGGCGCCACGCGGCTCCAGGTGAACCAGTGGGACGTCGGCACCGATTTCCCCGGCCAGCGCGGCTACCTGTGGTACGGGATCGAGGTCACCTCGGTGGTCTCGGGCAGCGACCCGCAGCTCAGCGAGGTCGAGTTCTTCGGCACCCTGGCGCCCGAGCCGGCGTCGCTGGTGCTGCTGGGCGCAGGCGTGGCCGCAGTGGTCCGCCGACGGCGTGCGCGTCGCTGACCCTCTCCCCCTTCCGCCTCGTGCCCCTTGCGCAAGCGTTCGAGCATGGTCCGGCTCTCAGGCGAGCCTGCTGAAGTGAATGTGGCACAGCCGCCCTCGGCTGTGCTGTGGGTGTGTTGTGGGCGGGATGTCCCCATCCCGCGTATCGAGGCGTGGGGACACGCTGCCCACAATGCCCACCCCAGGACACCGCCGCGGGCGGCTATGCCGCACGTTCTGCCCTCAGACGGAGCCCACTTCATTCGGCTGAAGCATGGCGATTGTGGCAGGGGCGGTGCGCGTTCGACTCGATGCGACTGCCTCGCTACACAACATATCGAGGAGGAACCCGATGCCGCTTGGCCAGATCATCTCGCTGCTGATCGTAGGCGCCGTGACGGGCACCCTCGCGGGCGGGCTGGTGACGCGCCGCCGCGAGGGCTTCGGCCACCTGTTGAACCTCCTGTGCGGCGTAGGGGGCGCGCTGATCGGCGGGGGCCTGTTCAACCTGCTTCACATCAACCTGGGTTTCGGCAGCATCGCCGTGAGCCTGGAGGACCTCGTCGTGGCCTTCGTGGGCGCGCTGCTCCTGCTGGGGATTGTGGCGCTGCTGCGCGGCCCATCGAAAAAGCCCAGAAAGTAAGGGCGGCCCGAAAGCCGCCCTCACGAGCCGATGAGCGGGACTCGGCAAACGCCGCTACTGTGACGGAGTGGGCGGCGCCTGCTTGCGGAGGGTGACGTAGAGCGTGGCATCGCCCCGCGGGGGCACCGACGCCTGCCTCGCAAGGTTCGCGTTCACCGTGGTCGGGCTGAGGGTCCACATCGCGCCGGTCAGCGGGTCCACGATCAACCAGCCGATCAGGCCGCCGATGAAGAAATTCCCCACGATGTACCACCCGCCCAGCGAGCCGGAGATGGTGACAATGGCGGGCGTGTAGCCCTCGTGCTCGATCTGCACGCGGTACTCGCCGCTGGAGAAGAAGCCGCTGCCCCGCTTGAGCTTGAGCGTGCAGGGCGTCGCCTGGGCCGTGACCACCGAGCCCGAACTGTCGTAGATCGTCACCCGGCTGCCCGCAGGCGAGGCGAAGATCGAAACCGATTGCCGCGTGCCATTGACGATGGACGCGCAGCCCGAGCCCCCGATGACGGCCGCCAGCGCCACCAGGCCGCAGATCAACCCGCTCCTCATGGGGTGCAATTCAGCCGACCCGGCGAGCATCCTAGCGCGAGTTCCGCGGCCCGTCAAGCGTCATTCGCCCCGCATCGCGCCTTGCGCCCGGCGACGGGAAGCGCTATCAACAAGGCTGCTTGAACGGCCATCGAGGCGCCCCGGCACGAAAGGAACCCCCCAATGAACGGACACGACCTGGCGCAGGCGTTACGAGCAGGGCGGCGCGTGTATGGCACCTGCATTACCGCGCCCTCGCCGCGCTGGCCCGGCGTGGTGAAGGGCCTTGGCCTCGACTTCGTGTTCCTTGACACCGAGCACGTGGCCCAGGACCGCGAGAAGTTGTCGTGGATGTGCGGGGCGTACCGCAGCCTGGGCATTGCGCCCGTGGTGCGCATCCCCGAGCCCGACCCGTATCAGGCCTGCATGGTCTTCGACGGCGGGGCCGAGGGGGTGATCGCGCCCTATGTGGAGACGGCGGCCCAGGTGCGCGCCCTCGTCGGCGCGGCCAAGCTGCGGCCGCTCAAGGGCGAGCGCCTCCATGATCGCCTGGAGGGCAAGGCTCCGCTCGAGCCCCAGTTGGAGAGCTACCTGGCCGAGCGCAACGCGGGCAGCGCGCTGATCGTGAACATCGAGAGCACGCCCGCCCTCGCCGCGCTGGACGAGATTGTCGCGGTAGCCGGCCTCGACGCCGTGCTGATCGGGCCGCACGACCTCACGTGCAGCCTGGGAGTCCCCGAGCAATACCAGCACCCGCGCTTCGACGAGGCGGTGCGCACCATCGTGCGCAAGGCCCGCGCCGCGGGCGTGGGCGCGGGCATTCACTACTGGCTGGGCACCGAGCAGGAGATCGCCTGGGCACGCGACGGCCTGAACCTGGTGATCCATAGCACCGACAGCGTGCTTTTCGCCAACGCCTTGCGGGCCGACCTGGCGACGCTGCGGGGCGCGCTGGGCGATAGCGCGGCCGCGCGCGCGCCTGCCGAGCCCCAGGTGTAGGCATCCGAGGGGAGATCGGCGCACGAGCCTCGCTCCGCAACTGCTGCTCGCGCCGTGTGTTATGGCTGCGCAGGAGAAAAGTTAACGCGAATTAATTTTTTCCTTGCATTTCCTGAACAGGGTGGTATAATCACGAGCGTCCAAGGATGAGCATTCTTGGGCGTTCTTCCAACCGCGAATCTGCTCGGTTTGGCCGCGTCCCAAAGACGCGGCCAAGTCGTTTAAGCCTGCCCCGCAAGCTTCCCCACCCACGCCTCAGCGCTGGCGGAGAAGGCGCCGCGTGTGATGAGTTGTCGCGCCCTGTCACCCAGTGTAAATCGCGCTCCGGGGAACGCCCTGAGTGATTGACTCTCCCGCGGGAAAGCGTATATTCGGGTCGTGCGTCGCGCGCGGACCCTCGCGCGCGGCGCCTGGCGTGTGATCGCCCCGCACAGGGAAAGGAGAGACCCCGTGGGTTCCGAGGCCGAAGCTCTGACGCCCGAAGAGGCCCTCGCCGCCATTGACGGCGAAGACATCCAAATGGTGAAGTCGCTCGGCGCGGCATACGGGAAGCTCACCGAGCAGATCTCGCGCGTCATCGTGGGCCAGCAGAGCGTGATCGAGCAGGTGCTCGTGGCCGTCTTCTGCCGCGGGCACGCGCTGCTCGTCGGCGTGCCCGGCCTCGCCAAGACGCTGCTCGTGAGCACCATCGCCCGCGTGCTGCACCTGTCGTTCAAGCGCATCCAGTTCACCCCCGACCTGATGCCCAGCGACATCACGGGCACCGACGTGCTGGAGGAGGACCGCACCACGGGGCGGCGCGTCTTCCGCTTCGTGCGCGGCCCGCTCTTCGCCAACATGATCCTGGCCGACGAGATCAACCGCACGCCGCCCAAGACCCAGGCCGCGCTGCTCGAGGCCATGCAGGAGCGCATGGTCACCGTGGGCGAAGAGGACTACAGGCTGCCCGACCCCTTCTTCGTGCTCGCCACGCAGAACCCGATCGAGCAGGAAGGCACCTATCCCCTGCCCGAGGCTCAGCTCGACCGCTTCATGTTCATGATCATGGTGGACTACCCCTCGCCCGACGAGGAGTTGAGCATCATGAAGATGGTGACCGGCACGTACGAGGCGGACCTCGGCATCGCCCTGACGGGCGAGGACATCGTGAAGCTCCAGCAGATTGTGCGGCGGGTGCCCGCGGCCGAGCACGTGTTTCAGTACGCGCGCGATCTCGCCCGCGCCACGCGGCCGAACCAGCCCGAGGCGCCTGGGTTCGTCAACGAGCTCGTGCAGTGGGGCGCCGGGCCGCGCGCCAGCATCTACCTGATGCTCGCCGCCAAGGCCCGCGCCATCCTCCACGGCCGCTATCACGCCACCACCGAGGACGTGCGGGCCATGGCCCTCCCCGTCCTGCGCCATCGCGTCATCACCACCTTCAATGCCGAGGCCGCCGGCATCAAGGCCGACCAGGTGGTCGAGCGACTGCTGGCCGAGATCAGGCCGAGGGTCGAAGAGCCTGTGGCTGTGGGGCGCTAGCTGACAGGACCTCCGCTGGGCGGGCCCGACTGGTTTCACTTGTCCCACAGGTCCCACCCGTCCCACCGGACCCGTGGGACTCCTAAGACCAGTGGGACCCGTGAGACGAGTGAGAAGCATCCATGGCCGAACCAACGACTGCCCCGAAGTACATGCGCCTCCTCGACCCCGAGGCCCTCTCGAAGATCGGGCGGCTCGAGCTGCTGGCCCGCGGCGTAGTCGAGGGCTTCGTGGCCGGCCGCCACCGCAGCCCCTACCGGGGCTTCTCCGTCGAATTCGCCGACCACCGCGAGTACGTCCCAGGCGACGACCCCGACGACCTCGACTGGCGCGTCTACGCCAAGTCTGACCGCTATTACATCAAGCGCTACATCGAGGAGACCAACCTCCGCTCGATCATCCTGCTCGACGCCTCGGGCTCGATGAAGTACACCGGCGACCAGGCGGCCCGCCGCAACGGCAAGCGCCTCTCGAAGTTCGAATACGGCCAGTACCTCGCCGCCAGCCTCGCCCACCTCATGATCCACCAGCAGGACGCCGTGGGGCTCGTGACCTTCGACACCAGGGTCCGCCGCTACATCCCCGCCCGCAGCCGCTCCAGCCACCTGCGCTCCATCCTCGAGGAGCTGGACAAGACCGAGCCGGGCGCCGAGACCGCTCTGCCGCCGATCTTCCACGACATCGCCGAGCGCATCCACCGACGCGGCCTGATCATCATCATCTCCGACCTCTTCGACGACCCCGAGCAGATGATCAATGCCCTGCACCACTTCCGCTACCGCAAGCACGAGGTCATCGTCCTCCACGTCATGGCCGAGGAGGAGTTCAGCTTCCCCTTCGACCGCTGGAGCCTCTTCCGCGACCTCGAGGTCGCCGGCCAGAAGGTGCAGCTCGACCCGCGCTCGATCCGCGCCGCCTACCTCGACGAGATTCAGAAGTTCATCGGCCGCCTCGAGAGGGGCTGCGGCCAGATGAACGTGGACTATGTGCCCATGACCACGCGCCGCGACTTCGACGTGGCGCTGACCACCTATCTGGCTCGCCGCAGGAGCCTGACGAAGTAATGAAGTTCAACAATGCCCTCATGCTGATCGGCCTCGTCGCAGTGCTCGTGCCGATCTTGATCCATCTGCTCAATCGCAGCCGGGCCAAGGTGCTCGACTGGGGCGCGATGCGCTTCCTCCTGGCCTCGCTCACGTCGCAGAACCGCCGCATCCTGGTCGAGGAGATGATCCTGCTGGCCCTCCGCTGCCTGCTCGTGGCCTTCGTGGTGATGGCCATGGCCCAGCCGTTCCTGCCCACGCGCTCGAGCATTCCGTGGGCCGTCACGCTGCCGGCGTTCCTCGGCGCCGCCATCGCGCTCGGGGTGGCAGCGGCGATGTGGAGCTATCGCCGCGCGCGCTGGCTGCTCCTCGCGGTCGCCCTCGTGCTCGGCGCGGTGGCGGGCGGAGCCTCCGCTCTGGAACAGTGGTGGCAGGAGCTCAAGTGGGCCGCCGGCCGCGGCGAGCGCGACGTGGCCCTCGTGCTCGACGCCTCGATGTCCATGACCCTCAACGTCGAGGGCAAGACGAACTTCGAGCGCGCCGTCGAGGAGGCGCGCACGCTCATCAACGGCTGCAAGCCGGGCGACGCCGTGTGCCTGTGGCTGGCCGGCCCCGTGCCGCGGGCCGTGGTGGCCGCCCCCACCGCCGACCGCCAGCAACTCGCCGCCGCCCTCGAGGGCCTCGCCCCCATGGGCGGCACCATGGCCGTCCTCGAAGCCATCAACGCCGCCGCCCAGTCGCTCGCCGACGGGCACAACGTCACGAAGAAGATCGTCCTCCTCACCGACGGCCAGAACGTGGGCTGGGACCCGCGCTCCGAGGCCCGCTGGCGCTTCCTGGCCGAGAGCCTCAAGGCCCTGCCGGTCCCGCCGCAGATCATCTGCCGCCGCCTGCCCTTGCCCCAGACCCTGCGCAACGCCGCCGTGGCCGACCTCGCGTTCTCCCGAAAGGTCGTCGGCACCGACCGCTCGGTCCGCATCAGCGTCAAAGTGATGAACACCGGCACCGTGCCCCTGCGGCCCGAGGCGGTCGAGCTGAGCGTGGACGGCGCCAAGGTGGCCACCGAGAAGCTCGCCACCGACATCCCGCCGAAGGCCGCCGAAACCGTACGCTTCGACCACCGCTTCGAGCAGGCCGGGCCACGCCTCGTCTCGGCCCGCCTCGTGCTCCACGACGCCCTCGCCGCCGACAACACGGCCGACCGCGTGCTCCACGTGGTCGAGAAACTGCCGGTGTTGCTGGTGGACGGCGTGCCGTCGCCATCCCCATTGGGCGGTGCGGCCGCCTTCATCGAGATCGCGCTGGCGCCACGCGGCACGCCCGAGGAGGATGAGCCGACGGCGCCCGACGTGCCCGACGAGGACCTGCCGCCCGAGGAGGCCGCCGCCCGTAAGGCAGCCGCGGCGCGCGAGGCGGCCGACGACTTGCGCTTCCTGGTCGAGGCCACCGTGGTGCCCGCCCCCGACATCGCGACGGTGAAGAGCTTCCGCGACTATGCCGTGGTGATCCTGGCCAACGTGCCGGCCCTGCCCACCGAGGTGGCCAAGAGCCTGGTGGGCTTCGTGCAGGCCGGCGGCGGCCTGCTCATCGCGCCCGGCGCGCGCGCCAGGCCCACCTTCTACAACGCCTGGGCCACCCCCGGCTCCGAGCCTGTGGCCCCCGCCAGCCTCGCCGCACGCGCCGACGTGCAGGAGAACCCCGCGCGGGTCGAGCCCAGGAGCTTCACCCACCCCGCGCTCCAGCTCCTCGCCGACCCCAAGGCGTCCGACGCCGCCCTCGCGCTCGTGAAGTCGTACTGGAAGCTCGACCCCGACGAGCGCGACCCCGCCGTGCGCATCGGCGGCCGCCTCGGTACCGGCGAGCCGTTCCTCGTCGAGCGCACGCTCGGCAAGGGCCGCATCCTGCTTCTCGCCACTTCGCTCGACCCCGCGGGCGGCAACCTGCCCGCCCTCAAGAGCTTCGTGCCCATGCTCCACGAGGCCCTCGCCTATCTCGCCACGCCCGTGATGCTCGACTCCAACGTCGCGCCCGGCACCGAGGTCGTGCTCGAGCTGCCCGAGCGCTCGGGCGGCGCAGGCGCCACACGCGGCAACGGCCTCCGGGGCGAATACTACCAGGGCAAGGACTTTCAGCGCCTCCGCGCCACCCGAGTGGATGCCACCGTGAACTTCGAGTGGAGGGCCGCGCGCCCTGCGCCCGCCGTGGAGGCCGACGGCTTTTCGGTGCGCTGGACCGGCTGGGTCGTGCCGCGCGAGTCGGGCACCCACACCTTTCACGTCCTCGCCGACGACGGCGTGCGCCTGTGGGTGGACGGCCGCCAGCTCGTGGACGCCTGGCGCGGGCAGAACCCGACCGAGTACTTCGCTGCAATGACCCTGGAGGCGGGTCGCCGCTACCCCATCAAGATGGAGTTCTTCGAGGACACGGGCGACGCCACTGCGAAGCTCTACTGGACGTGTCCGGGCCGCGGCAAGGAGATCATCCCGCAGGCGCAGCTCTATGCCGCCGCGGTCGGCGGCCCCTCGGCCCCCACGCGCGAGGACGAGGTGGCCGAGGTTCTCACCCCCTCGCAGCGCCGCTGCCCCGCGAGGCTCGCACGCGACAACGGCGCGTTGCGGGTCAGTTTCGCCGAGACCCAGGAGCCCGGCCTCTACCTTCTCACGTTGCCGGCCGGACTGGCCGAGCTTTACACACCGCCGGGCGCCGAGGGCAAAGGCATTCCGTTCGTCGCCCTCAGCCGCGTGGAGGAGAGCACCATCGAGCCTCTCACCGCCGCCGACCTGGAACTCGCGAAGCAGAGCGTGGACCTCTTCGAGACCGAGCTGACCGACGAGGTGACGGCCAAGGTCTTCGGCGGCGTGCCGGGCGAGGACCTCTGGAAGTACTTCATCATCGGAGCCCTGCTCGCGCTCCTGGGCGAGATCGCCGTGACCCGCTGGATCGCCGTCCAGCGTCGCCTCGGCGCCACGCCCACCGTGCTCTTCGGCTCCGAGGTCGTGGACGTTCAGACCTTCCGCGACCGCGCGAAACAACTCCTCGCCGTGCCCGGGGCGGCATCTGAGACTGTGAGCAAGCCGTGAGCCCAGTGTACGAGCCGCACAAGATTCTCCCCATCCGGTTGCCCGCCGCAGGGGCGCTGCTGCTCGCGGCGGCGCTGGTGGCCGCGTGGGTGATGGTGCATGCGCTGCGGCGGCGCAGCGACTCGCGCTGGCGCCGCGGCCTCCTGCTCGCGGCTGGGCTGGGCATCGGGTTCCTGGCGCTGCTCGCGGCACTCGACGTGCTCCAGCGCGTCGTGAGCTTCGCCACGAACTGGTGGCTGTGGCCCATCGCGCTCGGCGGGGCGGCGATCGTGGAGGCTCTGCTGCTGCTCTACGCGCTGGAGCGGCGCATCGTGCCGCGCCGCGTGGGCACCGCACTCGTGGCCCTCCGCTTGGCCATGGCGCTGCTCGTGGTGCTCATGCTCGCCCAGCCCGTGCGGTCGGTGGACCTCAGCCGCACGCTTCAGCGGTTCGTGGCCGTGCTGGTGGATGACTCGGCCTCGATGCACGTGCCCGACAGCCAGATGACGCCTGCGGAGAGGACGCGCCTGGCCGAGGCGCTGTCGCCCGACGTGCCGGTGCGGCCCTGGCGCCTCGAGCGGGCCGCCACGGCCGTCCGCCCGGCCCGCGAGAAGCTGGCCGCGCAGGCCGACTGGTTCGCCGCGCTGCGCGACGCGAAGCCCGAGGCCCGCCAGCGCCAGCTCGAGGGCAGCCGCAAGGCGACCGTCGCGGCTCTCACCGAGGTCCGCCAGGCCGTCGCCGATCAGATTGCGGCCATCGCAGCACCCCTTCAGGGCAAGGTCGCCCTCGACGCGCGCACGACCGCGGCCGCCACCGCGCTGCGCGATCAGCTCGCCACCGAGGTCCACGACCGCCTCGGCCAGGCCCTCGACCAGTTGGCCGCCGGCCGCCTGCCGATGGTCGCGCGCGACCCCGAGCCGGTCCTCGCGCTCCTCCGCGGCGCCGCCGAAAGCCTGGCGAAGCTTGGGCCGCGCCTGATCGCGCTCGGCGACGCGCTCGACGAGGCATTCTACAACTCCCTCGGCAGCGTGGACCGCGCCCGCATTGACGCCGTGGCGCTCAAGGAGCGCTTCGCCCTGGCTCAGGACCTGCTGCATCGCGCCGCGAAGGAGCCCGGCGCGCCGCGCCGCGGCCTCCTCGGCGATCTGAGGGCCGACTACGGCGTGCGCCTGTACACCTTCGCCGCCGCGCCGGCCGAGGTCAACGTAACCGAGGGCCTGCACCAGACACCGCGGCCCGCGCCCGCGAAGCAGGAGCCCGGCGCCAAGGAGCCGAGCCCCAAGGCGGCCGAATTGCCCGCCGAGCAACAGAAGACCGATATCGCGGCCGCCCTCGAGAAGGTGCTCACGGAGATGCCCGAGGACCGCCTCGCCGGCATCGTGATGCTCACCGACGGCCAGCACAACGCCGCCAGCCGCGTGGAGCCGCTCGCCCGCCGCATCGGCCTCAAGCAGCTCCCCGTGTCGTCCATCGTCTTCGGCGGCAGCGTGAAGCCCACCGTGGACGCCGCCGTGGTGGGCATCGAGGCGCCCGAGACCGTCTACACCAAGGACAAGGTCTACATCCACGCCGACCTCAAGCTCGACGGCCTCGCAGGCAAGACCGTGCGCGTGACGCTCTACGACGGCGACCAGCCCGTGGACTCCGACGAGGTGAAGGTCGAGAGCGACAAGCTCCGCACGCGCGTGCAGCTCGCCGACGAGCCGCGCGACTCGGGCCTCCACGCCTACCGCGTCAAGGTCGAGGATGTGCAGGGCGAGGTCCTCGCCTCCAACAACGAGCACGGCCTTTCCGTCAGCGTCACCGACGACCAGACCCGCCTCCTCCTCGTCGAGGGCCGCCCCCGCTGGGAGTTCCGCTACCTCAAGAACCTCTTCGCCAGCCGCGACAAGACGGTCAAGCTCCAGTACGTGGTGCTCCACCCCGACGAAATCCCCGGCCAGCCGCCGCGGCCCCGCGTCCACGCCTCGGCCGCCCGCCCCAAGGACGAGCCCGAGGCCACCCACCTGCCCGAGAACGAGGCCGAGTGGATGAAGTTCGACGTGATCGTCCTCGGCGATGTGGAGCCCGAGGCCCTCAAGGACGAGCACATGAAGGCCCTCCGGCGTTTCGTCGAGGACCGCGCGGGCACCCTCATCGTCATCGCCGGCCCGCGCCACATGCCTCACGCCTATGCCAACACCCCGTTGGCCGACCTGTTGCCCGTAACCCTCAAGGCCGACGCCCAGCCCGAGCCGTGGCTGCGGTCGCCCGACGACTCGTTCCGCATCGAGCTCACGCCCGAGGGTCGCGAGCACGTGATCACCCGCCTCAAGGTGGACCCCGCCGAGAGCCTCGAGGTCTGGGCCTCGCTGCCCGACCTGCACTGGCGGCACCCCATCGCCACCACCAAGGAGGGCGCGATGGTGCTCGCCTATGCCCTGCCCCCCACGCCGCCCGACTTCCTGCGCCCCAAGGCCGACTCCGAGGTCCCCAGCGAGGAGGTCATCCGGCAGCGGCAGCAGTTCATTCGCGAGCACGCGCTCCTCGCCATCCACAACGCCGCGCTCGGCCGCGTGATGTTCCTCGCCACCGACCACACTTGGCGCCTCCGCTACCGCGTGGGCGACACCCATCATCACCGCTTCTGGGGCCAGGTGCTCCGTTGGGCCACCGCCGACAAGCTCCCCGCCGGCACCAGCCTCGTCAAGCTCGGCACCGACCGCCCCCGCTACTCGCCCGACCAGCCGGTGCGCGTCCGAGCCCGCCTCACCCAGCCCGACCTCACACCCATCCAGAGCGACGACGTGTTCGCCGTGGTGACCCAGGCCGACAAGGTGGTGTTGCGCAAGAAGATGGAGTTCGTGCCCCGCTCGCAGGGCCTCTACAACGCCGACCTCGGCAAGCTCGACGGCGGCACGTACCGCGTCGAGCTCGAGGCCCCCGCCGCCAAGGGCCTCCTCGCCGCTGAGAACGTCGAGAAGGTGGCCACGGACTTCTACGTCGAGCCGGCCATTCCCGCCGAGCAGATCGAGCTGTCGGCCAACCGCGGCTTGCTGGAGTCCATCGCCTCGCTCACCAACGGCGCCGTGGCCGATGTGGCTCACGCCGCCGACGCCCTGGCCGCGCTGCGCGAGCCCAGGCTCCTCCTGCCCGACCGCCGCGAGTGGTCGCTGTGGAACTCCTGGCCGCTGCTCGCCCTCATCATCGCCCTGGGCGGCGCCGAGTGGTTCATCCGCAAGCGCGCCCGGCTCGCGTAATGCCCCTGTTGTGCCGCCGTTCCCATTGAGTACAATACGTTGGGTTGCGTCCCAAGCGAGCGGAGAGGCCCGATGGTTGCAACGCGCCTGGTCCGCCTTGCTCTTCTCTTTGGCGCGGTTCTGTGTGCGGGGGCGGGCTGCGCCCGGGTCGCGCGCCACGGCCCCGACGGGCCGATCATCTCCTGGCGCGACGCCGCGAAGCACACCGGCCAGTTCGTCACCGTCGAAGGCACCATTGTGCGCACCCGCAACACCGGCAAGGCCTGCTTCCTGAACTTTCACCCCAACTGGCGCGAGACCCTCGCCGCCGTCATCTTCGCCCGCAACTTCGGCGCCTTTCCGCCCGAACCGGAGAAACACTACCGCGGCAAGAGCGTCCGTATCCGCGGCGTCATTGTCGAGTATGAGGGCCGTCCCGAGATCATCCTCGAGTCCCCCGACGATATTGAGGTGCTCCCCTGAGATGCAGTTCCCCCGAATGGTCCGCGTCCGCCAGCAGCTCGACGACGAGCGGCTGGCCAGCCCCCGCGAGACGGCCCGGAACGAGACGGCCCGCCTGCTCGCCGGCGCGCCCATCCGCCGCGGGCAAACGGTCGCCGTCACCGGCTCCAGCCGCGGCATCGCCAACATCGCCGAGATCCTCGCGGGCGCAGTCGCCGCCCTCAAGGACGCCGGTCTCCAGCCCTTCGTGTTTCCCGCCATGGGCAGCCACGGCGGCGGCACCGCTGAACGTCAGGCCAACGTGCTCCACCACTACGGCGTCACCGAGGAGGGCGTGGGGGCGCCCGTCCGCTCCTCCACCGACGCTGTGAAGCTAGCCGAGACGCCCGAGGGCGTCCCCGTGCTCTTCGACCGCATCGCGGCGGGGGCCGACCACGTGTTCGTCGTGAACCGCATCAAGCCGCACTCGCACTTCATCGGCCCGTGCGAGAGCGGCCTGACGAAAATCCTGCTCATCGGCGCGGGCAAGCCCGAGGGCGCACGCCTCTACCACCGCGCCTTCGCCAGGTTCGGCTTCCCGCAGACCTTCCAGGCCGCACTGCCCGTCCTCCTCCAGCACATCTCCGTCCTCGGCGGGCTCGGCATCATCGAGAACGGCCTCGACCAGACGGCCCGCGTCGTGGGCCTCCGCGCCGACCGATTCCTCGCCGACGAGCCGGCCCTGCTCGAGGACGCCAAGCGCCGCATGGGCAAGCTGCCTTTCGGCGACCTCGACGTGCTGATCGTGGACCGAATGGGCAAGGACATTTCGGGCGTGGGCATGGACACCAATGTCATCGGCCGCGACCGCCCTGGGCCGCGGACACAGGTCATCTTTGTCCGCGACCTCACGCCCGCGAGCGAAGGCAACGCCAGCGGCATCGGCCTCGCCGACGTCACCGTCCGTCGCCTCATCGAGAAGATGGACCCCAAGGCCACCTTCCTCAACTGCGCGACAGCGCTTCACCTGCACCTGGCTCGGGTGCCGTATGCTTTCGACACCGACCGCGAGGCACTGGAGGCGGCCTTGCGGTCCACCATCGCCCCGACGCCTGCCGAGGCCCGCGTCGTCTGGATCCGCGACACCCTCTCCCTCGGCGAACTCGAAGTCTCCGAGGCCCTCCTTGATGAGGTGAGGGCAAACGAGCGCCTGAGTGTTTGCGGCGACGCACATTCCATCGATTTCCACCCTACAGGCTCTCTTGTGGATGCCTTTCCCTGCGCGGGTACGGGTGGAGATGAGCAAACCGTGAGCCACCGCCAGCCTGAGCAGATGGTGGCCGAACTGAATGCGATCCTCCAGGGTCGGAGGGAGTTCGTCTTCCGTGAGTACCCTAACATCCGGGGCGCTATGCGGGAGCCATACGGATGGCCAGAGTTCGACCCCTTGCGGCACGAAACATGTCTCGCGATTCTGTTCGGCTTGTACCAGGCAGCGATCACCCTAACCAACCATTTTCTCGAGAAGCTTCTTAGGACGGCCTTGACGTACCACGACCTCCTGAAGAACAAAGCCTCATTGGAGAAGTCAAAGACTGAGGGGCGCGCTCTGCCGGCTCTGATGGGGGCGCTGGCTGACGCCAGCAAGCCTTACGAAGGCAAGTCTCTGGAAGACAACATCAATCGAGCTTGTACCCTGGGGTTGATCACGAAGAAGCAGAAGAAGCAGTTGAAGGTGTTCAGAGATGGTCTCAGGAACGCGTACAGCCACGCTGATGCGGACAAGACATTAGGCGGTACGAAACTGCCCGCACACGCCATTAGGCTAGAGGATGGCACCTTTGTGCGCGACTCCAGCGGGGACGTGGAGGCATCGAAGTTCCTGCTCGCAACTGGCATCCTCCAGGTCTACCACGCACAACAGAATGCATGGCCTTATTTTGCGTACATCGATTCGTTGGCAAGGGAGGTTCTTGGCAAGCTCGCGCCGGCGGAAGCTGGACAGTGCTAGCCCATCCGGTTGAGACCGGATACTCATGAGTTCATAGCCTAGCGCGCGGCGGGATAGGGGCCGGCAGCGACAGGCTTCTTGGGGCGAGGGTTCACGACGGCGCCGAAACCCTCCAGGGTGCGCGGGCCGAGGATCGCCACGTCGCCGGGCTGGCCACACTTGACGCCCCCACGCGGCGGCGTATGATGCTGGCATGAGCACGATCACC
The DNA here is from genome assembly GCA_035384565.1 of Planctomycetota bacterium. Taxonomy (NCBI): domain Bacteria; kingdom Pseudomonadati; phylum Planctomycetota; species Planctomycetota bacterium. Next base: position 115,677 of record DAOOIT010000005.1, read on the forward strand.
CGCCGCGACGTTCTGAAGGCTTCTCTCGCCGCGGGCGCAGCGCTGCCGCTGGGCTGCGCGAGGCCCCAGGCGCCCACAATATCCCAGAGCGAGCTGCCGCGGCGAGTCCTGGGCAAGACGGGCGCCCGCGTAACGATCCTCGGCCTGGGCTGCGCCTGGATCGCGAAGGACCCCGCCACCCCCACCCGCGCCGTCGTGGAAGCCGCGCTCGATTGCGGCGTGCGCTACTTCGACACCGCGCCCAACTACGACCGCTCCGAAGAGAGCCTCGGCCCCCTGCTCAAGGGCGTGCGCGACCAGGTGTTCCTCGTGACCAAGCTCGACCACCTGAGCGCGAAGGAGGCCGAGGCCGACCTGCGCCAGAGCCTCAAGCGGCTGCGGACCGACCACGTGGACCTGTTGCTCCTCCACGGCGTGGGCATCCCGAACGGATGGGAAGACGTCCGCCGCATCACGGCCGCCGACGGTGTGCTCGCTTACCTTCGCAAGGCGAAGCGCGACGGGCTTACGCGCTTCATCGGGATGAGTGTCCACCCGCCGCACGGCCCCGCCCTCGAACTGCTCGACCGCGCCGCCGACCTCGACGTGGCGATGCCGTTTCTGAACGCCCTCGCCGTGGCCGAGCACGGCGCCGCTCTGGCAGAGCGCTGCCATCGCATGGGCATGGGGCTGGCCGCGATGAAGGTGCTGGGCGGCGAGGGGCAGTTGGCGAAGGACTACGACCGCGCCTTCCGCTATCCGCTGAGCCTGCCCGGCGTGGCGTGCGCCGTGGTCGGGGCGAAGAGCGCGGCCGAGGTGCGGCGCGCGGCTCAGGCGGCGCGGGAGTTCCGCCCGCTTTCCGCCGCGGAGATGCAACAGGCCGCGAAGGCCGGGGCGCGGCTCGTCGCGGCCGCCGCTGGCGACTATGCGCTGCTCCGCCCTCATTTCGCGCTCGATGCTGGAGGACACTGCCATGTCTGAGGCGTCCATAGGCCGTCGTGACTTCGTGGGAAGGCTGGGCCTGGGGTCACTGGCGGCGGTGGCCGCCGAAGGGCTGGCCGCGTCGGCGCTGGCGGGCGAAGCGCCCAGGAAGGAATGGACGCCGACCACCGACCGCAAGCTGCGCGTGGGCATCGTGGGCTACGGCGTGTGCAGCTTCGGCGCTCAGTTCGGTTTCCAGGACCACCCGAACGTCGAGATCGTGGCGGTGAGCGACCTCATTCCCGAACGCCGCGCCGCGCTGATGAAGGCCTGCCGATGCGAGAAGTCGTACGATTCGCTCGAACTCCTCGTGAAAGACCCGAAGATCGAGGCTGTGTTCACGGCCACCGACGCCCCGAGCCACGCGCGCCATTCGATGCTCGTGCTCAACAGCGGCAAGCACTCGATGACCGCCGTGCCCGCCGTGTGGGGCTCGCTGGAGGACGCCGAGAAGCTGGCCGAGACGGTGCAGAAGACGGGCCTGAAGTATATGATGGCCGAGACGAGCTGCTTCCACGACGACTGCTACGCGATGCGGCAGATCTATAACGCCGGCGGCTTCGGGCGGCTCGTCTACTCCGAGGGCGAATACTACCACTACGTGACGGCACCGATCGACTCGTATAAGGGCTGGCGGATCGGCACGCCGCCGCTGTGGTACCCCACCCATTCGACCGCCTACTACATCGGCGTGACAGGCAAGCGGTTCACCAGTGTATCGTGCGTCGGCTTCAAGAGCGACAAGCCGTGGTACCAGCCTGGCGCCAACAAGTACGACAACCCGTTCGGCGACGAGGTGGCCCTCTTCCAGACCAGCGAGGGCGGGGCGTCGCGCATGGGCATGTGGCACACCGTCTTCTCACGCATCAGCGAGACGGGGCGCGTCTTCGGCGAGAAAGGCTGGATGGACGGGATGAACTATCGCGGCAGCCTGCGGCCGCTGCCCGATCTCGCGCGGCCGCCCCTGCCCCCCGGCGTGCCGGCCGGCGGCCACGGCGGCTCGCACGGCAACCTGATGCACGAGTTCGTCACGGCCATCCTCGAGGACCGCGAGCCGATGGTCAACGTCTACGAGGCCCTGGCCATGACCGTGCCGGGCATCGTCGCCCACCAGTCCGCGCTCAAGGATGGTGAAACGCTCAAGATCCCGCAGATCGAGCGCCCGAAGGCCTGAGCACAGAGAGTCCCTCATGAGCCGAGCCTTGAGTCCCTTGGTTCTCTTCGGGTTGGCTGCCTTCTGTGTGGCCGGACAGCAGGCGGACCTCGAGGCGCGGAAGCGCCTCCGGGCCTCACCGCCGCCAGGCATTTACCTGCCCACGATCTTCGAGAACCCGACCACGCCCGAGACCCGTACCCTCACGCCCGCCGAGGCGGATGCCGCGCTGGAGCGAGACTGGCTGTTCCAGGCGATGGGCGAGCCGCTCCTCCAGCGCGCAGCCAAGGAGATCGGCTGGACGCGCAGCCTGGCGCAGCGCCTCGCCGCAGGAGGCAGTTCGCTCGGCTTCGCCGCAGAACTGGGCGAACTCCAGACGCTGGAGCGACGCCTGGCGGCTCTCGCCGCAAGCCCCCCTGCGCTCCCGCCCGAGGCGGCGGCCGGTGCGGTGCCGCACTGGATCTGGTTCCCCGAGGGCAAGCCCATCGAGGATGCGCCGGCCGAGGCACGGTTTTTCCGCCGCACGTTCGAGCTTCCAGCAGGCGAGGTGCGCCGCGCCGGCCTGCGCATCACGGCCGACGACGCCTGCGAGGTGTTCGTAAATACTGCCCACGTCGCGAGTAACGACACCTGGCAGCGCCTGGCCACCGTCGAGATCAGCAAACACCTGCGGCCCGGCAGGAACGTCCTGGCTGTGAAGGCGGTGAACAGGCCCTTCTCCGGCAAGAACCCCGCCGGCCTGATCGCGCATCTTGCCATCGTCTTCGCTGACGGACGCCAGGTGGCGATCGCCAGCGATGCTTCGTGGCGAGCAGAGAAGGCCGAGACGGCAGGTTGGCAGGAGCCGGCCTTCGACGACTCGGCCTGGAAGCAGGCCCTGGTGTCGGCACCCCTCGGCGGCGGCCCCTGGCGGGACATTGCGGGCCTGGGCGAGCCAGGAGATGCGGCCTCCGTCTATGCCCACGCCGATCCCGCGGCCAAGGAGCTCTATCTCGCCATTCGCAAGGTCAAGCGTCGCATCACCTTCCGGAATCCGGCGTTGGACTTCTCGCAAGTGCTCTTCATTGACCAGCCTTATCCGACCGGCCCAGAGACCCGCCACGAGGCCATTCACCGAATGGGTATCTGGGCCACGCCCGGCGGCCGTCTCCTCGTCCTGGAAGGGCTGCACCCGGGCGGCGCCGTGCGCAAGCTCGCCCCCGACGCGCCGGGCTCCTTCTGGCGGCCCGACCTATCGTTCGACGCCAAGAGGGTGCTGTTCTGCTATAAGTCACACGCCGACAAGAGCTTCCACCTCTACGAGATCAATCTCGACGGCACCGGGCAGCGCCAGCTTACCAGTGGCGACTACGATGATGCCGACCCCATCTACCTCCCCGATGGCCACATCATGTTCGTGACCACTCGCGGCAACTCTTACGTGCGCTGCGGCCCGTTCATATACTCTTATATACTGGCGCGTTGCGACGCCGATGGGTCCAACATCTACCTCATCAGCATGGGCGGCGAGCCCGACTGGACGCCCGCCCTGCTGCCCGATGGCCGCATTATCTACTCGCGCTGGGAGTACACGGATAAGCCCCTCTGGCGAGTGCAGAGTCTATGGACTACAAACCCAGATGGCACCAATACTTCGGTCTTCTGGGGCAACCAGAGCGTTTGGCCCGACCACCTCTCGGAGCCGATGCCCATCCCCAACAGCCGCCGGGTGATGTTCAGCGGCGTGGGCCATCACGAGTGGTGGAATGGCTCGATCGGCATAGTGGACCCCGAGAAGGGCCGCAACTTCCCCGATGGCCTGACGAAGGTCACTGCGGACGTCCGTTGGGCCGAGTGCTCGACCCCACCTGTTGACCCCATCGAGGCCGCCGACTATCACGCGTCCGGCCGCTTCACGGGCTACAAGACGCCGTATCCCCTTACCGAACAGGACTTTCTGGTGTCGGCGTGCGGCGCGGTGGGCAGGTTCCGTCTGTACCTGATGGACGTCCACGGAAATCGCGAACTGATCTACGAGGGTGCGCATAACATCCTGCACGCCATGCCGATACGCCCGCGCCGCACACCGCCCGTCATCCCCGACCGGGTGGCGTGGCCGGGCACGGGCAAGGACCGCAAGCCGCCTGAGCCAGGGGTCTTCTTCAGCCCGGATGTCTATGAGGGCGTGCCGGACCTGCCCCGTGGCAGCGTCAAGTACTTACGGGTGTGGCAGATGGACCACAAGACTTACTCGACCTGGCGCAAGACCTACCGCAACTCCGGCCCGCCCGTCTCCATCGTGCAGGAGGAGGGCGTGAAGCGGATCCTCAGCGAGGTCCCGGTCGAGGCCGACGGTTCCGTCTGTTTCAAGGCGCCCGCCGGCAAGGCCCTCCACTTTCAGCTTCTCGACGAGCATCGCCGGTGCCTCCAGACCATGCGGAGCTTCAGTGGCGTGATGCCGGGTGAGGTCCGCGGCTGCGTGGGCTGCCACGAGCTGCACAGCGCCACCCCGCCCTTCACCCAGGGCATCGCATTCCGACGCCCACCAACCGAACTCTCCCCTCCCCCGTGGGGAACGGAAAGCATTGGCTACGAGAGATTTGTGCAGCCCGTCCTCGATCGTTACTGCGGCAAGTGCCATCAGGGCGACGGGAGGGGGAGGGAGAAGCTCGATCTCACGCTGCGGCCGGGGGTGAGCGTGTTCAAGGAGCCGTATCTAACTCTCGTCGGTGCAGCAGGTTGGGGCAATCCTGCGCCGGGCAATCGCCCGGGCTATGGGATTGCCGCCGCGCTGCCTGTCGAAACGATGGACCCTTCTCTGAACGACCCGCGCGCTTACGCCACCTTCAGGCCGATGACCTATCTATCGTTCAGGTCGAAACTTATCGAGATTGCGATGGGCGGAAAGCACAACGATGTGAAAGTGGACCCTCTGAGCCTGCACCGTCTCATCGCGTGGGTGGACGCCTGTGCGCCCTACAATGGCGAGGAGGAGATCCGCGCGATGCCGGACCCCGATTTCCCAGGGATTGAGGAGCTGCCTGTCCGCCCCCTGGTCGGCACGGCGCCGGTCATCGAGCGTCCTTGATTGGGAGACCGCCTCAGGCGTAGGCGCGGGTGAGCTCGAGCTTGGAGCCGACGAGGCGCTCGACCTCGGCGACGTTGCGCCGCTGGTCGCGGGTGACGAAGCTCGTCGCCCGCCCGGTGGCCTCGTGGCGTGCCGTCCGCCCGATGCGGTGAACGTAGTCCTCGGCCGAGCCGGGGAAGTCGTAGTTGATGACGTGCTCGATGTCGGCGACGTCAATCCCGCGAGCCGCAATGTCGGTCGCGATGAGGATGCGGCAGCGCCCCTCGCGGAAGGCGTTCATGGCCTGGTCGCGCTGCGGCTGGGTGCGGTCCGAGTGGAGCCTGCCGACACGGTGGTGATGCCGAGAGACGGCGGCGGCGAGCCGCTCGGCGCCCCGCTTGGTGCGCACGAAGACGAGCACGCGGCCCTCGCTCCTGTCGAGCAGGTCGAGGAGCAGGCGGGTTTTCTCATTCTCGTTGACGGCGAAGAGTTGCTGCTCGGCGCGGGCCACGGGCGCCACGCGGCCGACTTGGATGCGTTCGGGCTGGCGCATGTTCCGGCGCGCGATCTGCTCGACGTCGGCCGGCATGGTGGCGGTGAACATCAGGGTCTGGCGCTCGCGCGGCAGGGCCTCGATGACGCGGCGGATCTGGGGGATGAAGCCCATGTCGTGCATCCGGTCCGCCTCGTCCACCACGAACGTCTCGATCTCGTCGAGCACCACGGTGCGCGAGTTGAGGTGGTCAATCAGGCGCCCGGGCGTGGCCACCAGCACGTTGGGCCACGAGCGCAGGGCCTTGTAGTCCTCGTCCATCGGGATGCCGCCGACAACGATGGCCGCCCGGATGCCGCTGGAGCGGCCGAGGGTCTCGAATACGCCGTGAATCTGTTGCGCGAGTTCGCGCGTCGGGGCGAGCACCAGGGCGCCCAGCTCGACGCGATGGGCCATGCGCTGGATGATCGGCAGCGCGAAGGCGGCTGTCTTGCCCGTGCCCGTCTGCGCCACGCCGATCAGGTCCTTGCCCTCGAGCGCGATGGGGATACATTGCGCCTGGATCGGCGTCGGGGTCTCGTAGCCTGCGGCGGCGATGTCCTGGCGAATGCTCTCGAGCAGCGGATAGTCCGCAAACCTCACGTTCTTCTGTCCTGTCACGAACTCTGCCTCTCAAACAAGGGGGCCAGACCGGTCGGGGTGCAGAGGGTGGGCGGGAGACGAATCGGCGGGTGGTCTTACCGGAAGGCGAGAATCAGCCAGAATGCGTCTACTCTTGCTTCGGCCTCTGACAACACGTTGTCCCAACCATCTACTCATCTGACCCGTTATCATAGCGGATCGGCGGGAGAATAGCAAGCGCGTTCCGGCGTTTGACTCGAGGAGGCGTGTGCGGGATGATATAGGGGAAGGCGGACGGGTCCATTTCGTGTCACACGGCAAGGGGTGTGAGATGCGTGATACGACGCGGCTGGCCGCCTTGCGGCGCCGCGTGCGCGCGGCGATGGAGCAGCCGCCCGTGCGGTGGGAGTGTCCCGCGCGCATCGCCGAGTGCTACATGGCCGAGCCGCTCGCGGTGCGCAAGGCGCGCGCCATCGCCCTCAAGCTGGCGGCCATGCCCACCGAGCTCTGGCGCGGCCAGCTCTTCGCGGGCTCGATGACGCTCGAGGAGCCGCGCGTGCACGCCGAGTGGGGCTTTCCCGACTACGCCACCGACGCGGAGCGCGACGCCGCCGCGGCCAAGGGGCTGAGCATCCGCTCGGTCTTCGGCCACGTGGTGCCCGATTATCCGACACTGCTCGCCAAGGGCCTTCGCGGCATCCGCGCCGATGCGGAGGCCCAGCGGCCCCTCGCCGCGACCCCGCAGGAGACGGCCTTCCTCGATTCGGTCGCCATCGCCCTCGACGCGGTGATGGACTTCGCGGCCCGGCTGGCGACGCGCTGCGAGGCAGAGGCCGGCGCCGAGTCGGACGCGGCCCGCGCGGCCGAGCTGCGGCAGATGGCCGCGAACCTGCGCCAGGCGCCCGCGGGGCCGTCGCTCACCTTCTGGCAGGCCCTCCAGAGCGTGTGGCTGCTCCACATGATCTTCCATTCGACGATGAACGGCAACGCGCTGGGCCGCCTCGACCAGTACGCCTGGCCGCTGCTCGAGGCCGACCTGGCGGCGGGCCGCCTGACCCTCGACGGCGCGGCCGAGCTGGTCGGCTGCTTCTGCCTGAAGTTCAACGAGCGCGCCAAGACCACCGACGAGCAGCGCCCCGAGGCCCGCGAGCCCGAGCCGCTCGACCCGGCCCGCCGCACCCGCCATTACACCTCGTCGCAGATCGGCACCCGCCGCGACGGCCTCGACGCCACGAACCACTGGCTCCAGAACATCGTGGTCGGCGGCCTCACGCCCGAGGGGGCCGACGGCACCAACCCTCTGTCGTTCCTTCTCCTCGACGCCTACGCGCGCAACGAGATGACCAATCCTCTCCTCACGGTGCGCCTGCACCGCGGCACGCCCGAGGCGTTGCTGCGCCGCGCCTGCGAGGTGCTCAAGGCCGGCGGCGGCATGCCGGCGCTCTTCAACGACGAGGCCCTGGTGCCCGCCCTCGAACGCCTCGGCATCCCGACCCCCGACGCGCGCGACTACACCAACGACGGCTGCTGGGAGGTGATCCTCCCCGGCCGCACCAACTTCGTGTTCCAGCGCCTCAGCCTGATGCTGTGCCTGCTCTGGGCGTTGGGCCGCGACCGCTCCGAGGCCGCGCCCGACACCGGCGACCCGCGCGCCTTCGCGTCGTTCGACGACGTCTGGCGGGCCTTCCTCACCCAGATGGACTCGATGGTCGGCCGCGTGGTGCGCCGTGTGGCGGACACCGTGAACGACCGCAGCACGATCGCGCCCGTGCCGCTGCTGAGCGCGCTGATGGACGGTGCGATCGCCGCGCGGCGCGACATGACGGCGGGCGGCTCGAAGTACCGCACCTTCGGCATGCTCGCCGAGAGCGCCGCGCACGCGATCGACTCGCTCGTGGCCATCAAGACCGTCCTCTTCGAGCAACGGGCAGCCACGATGGCCGAGCTGTGCGACGCCCTCGCGGCGAACTTCGAGGGCCACGAGGCGTTGCGGAGGCGGCTGCTCTGCGCGCCCAAGTACGGCAACGACGACGGCCGCGCCGACGCGGTGGGCCGTGACGTGATCGCCGCCTTCACCGAGGCCGTGGCCCGCCACGCCGAGGCCCACCGGGCCACTGTGCTCTTTCCCGCGGGCGTGGGCACGTTCTCCTGGTACATCGGCATCGGCGAGGGCCTGGGCGCGTCGCCCGACGGGCGGCTGGCCGGCGAACCCGTGTCGTCGAACTTCTCGCCCGCGCTGGGCCGCGACCTCGACGGCCTGCCGAGCGCGATCCTGTCGTATGCGAAGATGCACCCCGAGCGCCTGCCCGCGGGCGGCCCGCTCGACCTGCGGCTGGCCCGCCGCCTGGTCGAGGGCGATGCAGGCACGGCGCGCATGGCCGGGCTCGTCCGCGGCTTCGTCGAGAGCGGCGGCGCCATGATGACCCTCACCGTCGCCGACACCGAGGAACTGCGCGCCGCCCAACGCGAGCCCGACCGCTACCAGTCGCTCCGCGTCCGCATGGGCGGCTGGTGCGCCTACTTCACCATGCTCAGCCGCGAGCAGCAGGACCACCACATCCGCCGCCAGGAGGCCCGCTCGTGACGGGCGCCGAGGGCCTCCTCTTCGACCTCGACACCTTCGCGGTGCACGACGGCCCGGGCATTCGCCTGGCCGTGTACCTCAAGGGCTGCCCGCTGGCCTGCCGCTGGTGCCACAGCCCCGAATCCATCCGCCCCGAGCCCGAGGTGATCTTCCTGCGCGACTGCTGCGTGCTGTGCGGCCGTTGCGGCGCCGTGTGCCCGCGAGGCGTCCACGCGCTGAGCGGGGCGCGGCACGCTCTGGACCGCGACAAGTGCCTCGCCTGCGGGCGCTGCGTCGAGGCCTGCCCCTCGGGCGCGCTGGCGGTCAAGGGCGTGCGGATGTCCGCCGAGGCCATCGTGGCCAAGGCGGAGCGGCTCAAGCCCTTCTTCGACCACTCGGGCGGCGGGGTGACGCTCACCGGCGGCGAGGTGACGCGGCAGGCGGACTTCGCAGAGGCCATCCTCGCGGGCTGCCAGGAGCGCGGCATCCACACGGCGATGGAAACGTGCGGGGCCTGCCGCTGGGAAACGCTCGAGCGGCTCGCCGCGCGCAGCGACCTGGTGCTCTTCGACCTCAAGCTGATGGACGACGCCGAGCACCGCCGCTGGACGGGGGCGTCGAACCGCGGGATTCTGGCCAACGCCGCGCGGCTGGCGGGGCGCAACGTGGTGGTCCGCGTGCCCCTCATCCCCGGCATCACCGACACGGAGGCGAACCTGGACGCGCTGTTCGCGTTCCTCGGCGAGCGCGGGCTGCGGCGGGTGGAGTTCCTGCCCTTCAACCCCTGGTCGGGCGCCAAGTACGAGTGGCTCGGGCGAGCGGGCGAGGTGGCGGGCGAGCGCCAGAGCGCGGCGCGGCTCGCCGAGATCGCGCGCCGCGCCGAGGCGGCCGGGCTCGCGGCCTCAATCGCGTGACGCGCGCTCAGCCCGCCTTCTTCGCCTCCGCGGGCGCGGCGCGGTCCACGTCGAGCTTGCGCTTGAGGTCGGGGTGGCGGGCCTCGTAGAGGTCGCCTTTCTCGATCACCAGACATGCGGCGGGGCCGCCGTAGTACTCGCTCATCCCCACGTCCACGCGCACCAGGCGGCCGCCGGCCCGCACGAGCACGCCCTCGCGCGCCACGGTGTGGCCGATGACCATGCGTTTGGCCCCGTACTTGGCGAACACCTCGTCGAGCGCGGCGGCCACCTCCTCCTCGTCGCCCAGGGCGAGGAAGCGGGTCCAGAGCGGGCCGGTGTAGCTGAGGGTCAGGCCGCCCTCCTCCTCCTGCCCGAGCTCGCGGCGGACGGCGTCGTTGATCTGGCGGAGCGACGGCTTGGCCCACAGCGGCAGGAGGCCGGCGTGGGCGAACAGGGTGTCGTTGATCTGGATGACGGCGTTGTGGCGGCGGAGCCACTGGCCGTAGGCGCCCTCGGCGCTCATCGCCTGGCGGAAGTCGGCCGCGGTGCCGAACGCCTGGATTTCGCCGGGGTGGAGGTAGAACCAGGCGCCGGCCAGCACCATGGCCTCGTGGTTGCCGAGCAGGGCGTGCACGGCGCCCCCCGCCTTCGCGGCCTGGGCCTCCAGCTTCATCAACAGGTCCATCGCCCGGCGGGAGTCGGGGCCGCGGTCGAGCACGTCGCCGAGTTGCACCAGATGGGTCTTGCCGGCGGCCCAGTCGTTCCTGTCGTCCACCACGCCGGCCGCGCGAAGGGCCTTGACGAATTGGCCGAAGTCGCCGTGCACGTCGCCCACGGCGACGATCCGCTCGACGCCCTTCCACGTGTCCTGCTGCGCCTGCGCCGCCGCGGCCAGAAGGAGAATCAGGAGCCACTCGAGGGGAGCGAATGGCGTGACAACTCTCCGCCGCATTCCTGCGCCTCCGGAGACTCAAGACCGCCTGAAGGCGGGACTCCGAACCGGAGGGGCCCGCGTCGCCTGGAGTTCCGCCTTCAGGCGGTCTTGACGCGAATGAGCCAACCTGCCATCATTATGCCGTGGCGGGGGCGCCCGTGCAACGGGAATGCGAGATGAGATGAGGCGCGCGGAGGCCATCGCGGCGGGGGTGATCCTGGCGGGCAGCGCCGCGCTGCTCTTCACGCGGCTGGGCCGCCACGCCTTCTGGAACGACGAGGCCTACACGGCGCTGCTCGCCCAGAGCGTGTGGCGCACGGGCGACACCGGCGCCGTCATCGGGCACAATCTCCTCGCGTTCCAGGGCGGCGCGGCATTGGAGAACCTTCGCCACCGCTTCGACCCGCCGCTGGCCTACTACGTTGCCGCGCCGTTTCTCGGCATCCTGGGCGGTTCCGCCTGGGCGGGCCGCCTGCCGTTCGCGTTCTGCGGCCTGGCCACCGTGGCGCTGATGGTGCGCTGGGCGTGGCGGCAGAGCGCCCCCCCCTCGGCCTGGGGGGTCCTGGCCGTGGCGCTTCTCGGCAACGTGTCGCTGATGCTTTTCTCGCGCCAGTGCCGCTACTACGCCCTGGCCATGCTCCTCTCGACCGCGCTGGCGTACCTCTACGTGCACGGTCGCGAGGCAGAGACGCCTCGCGCGCAGCGCCTGCGATGGCTGCTGGCGATGGCGGCCCTCTCGGTGTGCCTGCTGGCGACGAACTACATCAACTACGCTGCGTTCTACGCCTGCGCGGCGGCGGACTACCTGGCCTGGGGCCGCCGGCGCTGCCGGCTGGCGCGGCGCGATCTGGCCCTGCTCTTCGCCCCGCAGGTCATTCTCGGCGGCCTGATCGTCGCCGTGTGGAACCCGCTCGGCAAGGCCGTGGTGCCCCACGAGAGCGCGTCCTGGCTCGCCGACAAGGCGACGCTGTTCTGGTGGAACCTGCGCGACCTGAGCCGATGCGAGTTCGGCGTGGCCGCGCTCATCCTTTCCGCCCCGGTGCTCTGCTGGGCGACCCGGGACGCCTGGCTCCTCCGCGCGTTCACGGCGCTGCTGGTCTACGTGGCGGCGGCCACCCTGCTCTCGCCCCAGCCCGTGAGCGTGACCAGCTTCGCCGATGTGCGCTACCTCGTGCCGCTGGTCCCGCTGTGCATCGCGCTGGGCGTGCTATGCGTTCGAGCGCTGGGGAGACGACTCCCCGCCGCCGCTGTGCCGCTGGCCGTCGCCGCCTTCGGCACGAACCTGCTCCAGCTCGGCCCGCACCTGGGCGACCCTGTGCGTTCGACCCTCGCCGAGTACCTCGGCGAGCTGGCCCGCCCGCGGACGACCGCCTACGGCGCCGCAGCGGCGTGGGTCAACGCGAACGTGGCCGAGGGCGAGAGCGTGTGGGTGCTGCCCGAGTACGCCGTCTCGCCGCTGATGTTCCACGCGCCGCGGGCGGTCTACGCCTGGCAACTGAGCTGGCCGCCGGCCGAGCAGTTCCGCGGCCTGCCCGACATCCATTTCAAGGACCGCGTGCCGCCCGACGTCATTCTCGCCTTCGGGCCCGTCGTCCAGCCGCTCCGCAGGATACTCGCCGCCTGGGAGAGTCGGGGCTGGCGCTATGACCAGGCGGCGACGCTGGACGTCTACTGGCGCGACGACGCCCGGCCCGAGCTCTTCTGGCATGCCTTCCGCCCCGTGGCGCGCTTCGACCGGGCGACGGAGGGCATCTGCATTTTCCGCCTCCACCATGGCGAAAGGAGATGAACCCGTGAACAGGCTCGCATACCTCCTCGCCGCGCTGGCGTCCGGCCTCGCAGGCGTCTCGGCGGCCGAGAGGGCCGACGCCGACCCCAGGCCCCAATTGCCCAGGCCCGACGCCAAGGCGCCCGACGTTACGAAGCCGGTCAAGGTGTTCATCCTGATGGGGCAGTCCAACATGGTCGGCATGGGGGAGCTGGGGCCGGAGACCACCAAGGGCACCCTCGCCTACCTCACCAGGAAGGAGGGCAAGTACCCGTGGCTGGTGGACGAGGCGGGCAACTGGACGGTTCGCACGGACGTCTACTACTACGACGCCCGCGTGAAGAAGGGCAGCCCTCTGAGCCCGACCTCGAACAATGGAAAGACGATCGGGCCGGAACTGGGTTTCGGTTACGTCATGGGTTACGTCCTCGATGAGCCCGTGCTCGTCCTCAAGTCGTGCATCGGCAACCGCAGCCTGGGCTGGGACCTCTTGCCGCCCGGCAGCGAGCGGTACGAGTTCGAGGGCAAGGTGTACGCGGGCTACAAGGATCGGCCGCCCTTCTGGGACATGGACAAGGAGAAGGGCACGGCGACAGAGCCTCCCGCGTGGACCGACAGGAAGACCGGGAAGGCCATAGACTGGTATGCCGGCAAGCAGTACGACACCGACGTGGCCGACGCGAAGGATGTGTTGAAGAACCTCGCCAAGTGCTGGCCCGACTACCGGGGCCAGGGCTACGAGGTCGCCGGCTTCGTCTTCTGGCAGGGCCACAAGGACACGGGCAGTGCGGCTCACGCCAGCCGTTACGAACAGAACCTCGTGCGGTTCATCCAGTGCCTTCGGAAGGATTTCGACGCCCCCGACGCCAAGTTCGTGCTGGCCACGGGGTGCGGGAACCCCGGACGCACGGGTCTTGGGCTCCAGATCGCCGAGGCGCAGCTCGCCATCGCCGACGCGAAGAAGCACCCCGAGTTCGCCGGCAACGTGAAGGCCGTAGATTCACGCGACCTGTGGCGGGAGGCGGACGTGTCGCCGAAGAACCAAGGCTACCACTACAACCGCAACGCCGAGACCTACCTGGAAGTCGGCCTCCGCCTCGGCTGGGCCATGGCGGATCTGCTGAGGAACAAGAAGGAATGACCGCCTGCCCGCACATGCGGTGCCAGGCACCTAATGAGGACATAAGTCCTTGTCATTATGGCGTTTATGGGCTGCGATGACATTTCGATGGATGCGCTGGGGGTGTCGGCAGGGGCGCGTGGCCCGGGGGCAAGTGTCCATACTTGCTCATCCCCAGGGGGAGAGAGTGAGCAAGTATGGACGGAAGCGGGAGAGTAGGCGATTGCCGCGGTTCCGGCCATACAGCGCCCGTCCGGGCGGTGAGCAAGTATGGGCGGAAGGGGGAGAATGGGCAATTCTCGCGATTCCGGCCGCGCCGGGCCCGTCCGGACGGTGAGCAAGTATGGGCGTGAGGCCGGGGGCGCGCGAACAGCGATGCGCGCGGGCCGGCCGCCGGCCTGTTCAACTCCTGGGGGGGAAGAGCTCGTCGGCGGTGCCGGCGAAGTAGCGCTGCTTGTGGGCCTGGGTGTAGCCGAGTTCGTCGAGGATGGCCAGGTCGGTTTCGATGTGCCACTTCTGGCCGGCGAGGCGGCCGGGGAGGCAGCCGTCGGTGCCGAACATGACGCGCTCGACGCCGCAGAACTCGAGGGCGTTGGCGAGGGCGGCCTTGCGGATGTGGGGCGGGGTGCCGCGGGTGGTGTCTATGTAGCTCTGCCAGCGGGTCTTGTCGTAGCCCGCCGCCGCGCGCATCCTGCCCATGACGGCCAGGGCCTCCTCGCACCAGGGCCAGGAGATGTGGGCCATGGCGAAGCGGATGTTGGGGTAGTGGAGGAGCTTTTCGAGCCAGAGCGGGCGGCAGAAGCGCGAGCCGTCGTCGTAGCCGTAGAGGATGCCGGTGTGGAAGAGGACGCGGGCCTTGAGGGCGTGCAGGCGCTCCCAGAAGGGCTCGAGGCGCTCTTCGTAGGCGTACCAGTGGTCGGGGATGATCTTGATGCCGGTGAAGCCGAGCTCGGTGACGGCCTCCTCGGCGAGGCCGGCGATGCCGGGGATGGTGGGGTTGAGCCAGGCCAGGCCGCCGATGCGGTCGGGCGCGCCGTCGAAGACCTTCCTGGCCGCGAGGAGATTCTCGCGCGTCTTCTGGAGGGAGACGCGCTCGGTCTCGGAGATGAGCAGGATGCGCTCGACGCCCAAGGCGTCCATCTGGGCGAGCGCCTCGGCGGTGTCGGTGGGGCCGGTCATGTGGACGTGGCAGTCAACGATTCGCATGGGGCACCTCCATTCGCGGGGGGCGGGTGGCGACGCGGAAGAGCGCGATGAGCACGACGTGGAAGAGCACGACGGCGGGCCATCGGAGCGGCCCGCCTGCGGGGCCGACGGCGAGGGGGTTCTGGCCGGCGTTGAGCACGATGGGGATGGCGAGGAGGATGCCGAGGAGGGCCTCGCCGGTGATGAGGCCGGCGGCCAGGAGCACGCCGTGCGGCTCGGCGGCGGGCCGGGCGCGGCGGCGGCGGAGCGTCCGTTCGCTCATCCAGGCGATGAGGCCGCCGGCGAAGATGGCCACGCCGAGTTCGAGCGGCAGGTAGATGCCCACGGCCACGGCGAGCACGGGCGTGCGGAAGCGGCTGCCGCGGCGCTCGAGCACGGTATCGAGCGCGGCCACCACGACCGCGGCCGCCGCGCCGATGGCGACCATGCCCCACGGCAGGTCGCGCGCGAAGACGCCGCGGGCCACCGAGGCCATGAGCGTGGCTTGCGGGGCGCGAAGCGGGCTCGGGTGCGTGGCCGTCGGCTCGCCGATGCCGTAGGCGGCGAGGAGCAGCGAGAGGATGGGCGCGAGCACCAGGGCCGCGGCCGCCACGCCCACGGCCTCCATCACCTGCTGCTTCCAGGGCGTGGCGCCCACGAGCTGGCCGGTCTTGAGGTCCTGGAGCACGTCGCCGCCGATGGCCGCGGCGCAGCAGACCACGGCCCCGACGAGAATCGCGGCCGCCGGCCCCGCCGCGCCGCCTACGCCGAGGGCGAGGAGCAGCAGGGCGGTCGTGAGAATCGTGGCGATCGTGACGCCCGAGATGGGGTTGTTCGACGAGCCGACCAGCCCGGCCATGTACGACGCCACGGCGGAGAACAGGAACCCGGCGAGGAGCATCACGACGGCGAGGAAGGCCGCGACCGCCGTGCTGCCCGCCAGGTGGCGGAACAGCGCGAAGAGGGGCACGACGGATGCCACGAGGGCGATGCCCACCCACGGCATCGGCGCGTCGCGCTCGGTGCGGGGCGTCGAGCCGCCGTCGCGCGCGTGGCGATAGGCGGCCAGGCCCGAGCGGATGCCGCGCACGAGGCTCGGCCACAGCCGCACGATGGCCCACAGCCCGCCCACGATCATCGCGCCCACGCCGATGTAGCGGGTCTGCGTCTTCCACAGGGTCCAGGCCAGCGCCGACGGCTCGGGCTCCGGCCCGGCTCCCTGCGCCGCGGCGGCGATGGGGATGGCGACGAACCAGTTGGCCGCGCCGCCCAGGAAGACGAGCACGGCGATGTTGAACCCCACGATGTAGCCGACGCCCACCAGCGCGGGCGCGAGGCTCGCGGCGAAGCAGAAGACGGAGCGCCCCGCCCGCGTCGCGGCCTCGACCGAGCCGGTCCAGAGGTGAAGCCCCGTCTCGCCGAGCTTGAAGAGCGCGCCCAGCCCCGCGCCGAAGACGAGGGGGCCGAGGCCGCCGCCCGCCTTCGCGCCCACGCGGAGCACGGCCGCCGTGGCCACGCCCTCGGGGAAGGCCAGCTTGGCCTCGACGACGAGCGCCCGCCGCAGCGGAATCGTGAACAGCGTGCCGAGCAGGCCGCCGAGGCCGGCGATGAGGGTCGTCTGCCAGTAGTCGAACTCCGCCCAGGCGCCCAGGATCAGCAGCGCGGGCAGCGTGAAGATCACGCCGGCCGCGAGCGACTCGCCCGCCGAGGCGGCCGTCTGCACGATGTTGTTCTCCAGGATGCTCGCGCGGCGGAAGCCGCGCAGCACGGCCATCGAGATGACGGCCGCGGGGATGGAGGCCGACACGGTCATCCCCGCCAGCAGGCCGAGATAGGCGTTGGCCGCCCCCAGCACCATCGAGAGCAGCACGCCCAGCACCACCGCCTTCACAGTGATCTCGGGGAGGTCAGGCTCGTGCATTCAGACTCCTCTTGGCTGCGAGAGGCAAATAGTGTATCCTATGACGCCGTTCGAGGAAAGGGGCAAATGGCATCGTGCCCCGGGAAGGATCGCCGAGTTCGCGGCGCGGGCTTCAGCCCGTACCTCTCCGGCCTGAAGGCCGCACTACCAACCTGAAGGAGCTTGCCGTGAAGGTGAGGTCGCTGGGGTTCGTCGTTGCGTTGGGACTCGCCGCATCAGCCCTCGCCGCCGAATGGCAGATGGCCAAGGGGCCATTGATGACCCGATGGGCGAAGGACGTTGCGCCCGACAAGGCCTGGCCCGAATACCCGCGCCCCCAGATGGTCCGCAAAGAATGGCAGAACCTCAACGGCCTGTGGGACTATGCAATCGTCGCCAGAGACGCCGCCCAGCCGACGGCCTGGGAGGGCAAGATTCTCGTCCCCTTCCCCGTCGAATCCGCGCTCTCAGGCGTGATGAAGAGGGTGGACGAGAAGCAGCGCCTCTGGTATCGCCGCACGTTCGATGTGCCCGCGGCGTGGAAGGGCAAACGGGTGCTCCTCCACTTCGAGGCCGTGGACTGGGAAACGACCGTGTGGGTGAACGGCAAGGAGCTGGGCACCCATCGCGGCGGCTACGACCCCTTCAGCTTCGACATCACCGACGCGCTGAAGGCCGACGGCGCGCAGGAACTCGTCCTCGCCGTCTTCGACCCCACGGACGCCGGCTTCCAGCCCATCGGCAAGCAGCGCAAGAACCCCGGCGGCATCATGTACACGCCGTCCACCGGCATCTGGCAGACCGCCTGGCTCGAGCCGGTGCCCGTCGCCTGGGTGGACTCGCTGCGGATCGAT
The DNA here is from genome assembly GCA_035384565.1 of Planctomycetota bacterium. Lineage (NCBI taxonomy): Bacteria > Pseudomonadati > Planctomycetota > Planctomycetota bacterium. Next base: position 133,170 of record DAOOIT010000005.1, read on the forward strand.
CCCGACGTGGACGCCGGCCTCGTGCGCGTGACGGTGAAGGGCGCGGGCCAGTGGCGCAAGCCGCCTACCGCCGAGATCGTCGTCCATTCAGGCGGCAAGGAGATCGGCACTGCAAAGGCCGTGGTAGACGAGACGGCCGAGCTGAGGATCCCCGACATCAAGCTCTGGACGCCCGACACGCCGTTCCTCTACGATCTCACGATCAAGCTGGGCGAGGACTCGGTCGAGAGCTACTTCGGGATGCGGAAGATCGCCCTGGGCAAGGACGAGGCAGGGATCACGCGGATGATGCTCAATGGCAAGCCCGTCTTCCACATCGGGCCGCTCGACCAGGGCTTCTGGCCCGACGGGCTGCACACCGCGCCGTGCGACGAGGCCATGCGCTACGACATCGAGATGACGAAGAAGCTGGGGATGAACTGCGCCCGCAAGCACACGAAGTACGAGCCGAGCCGCTGGTACTACTGGTGCGACAAGCTGGGCCTCCTGGTCTGGCAGGACATGCCCAGCATGTTCGTCGAGCCGCCCAGGGAGACGAAGGACAAGCAGGGCAACGTCCGCAAGCCCGGCCCCGCCGCCTTCGAGCGCTTCGAGCAGGCGAAGAAGAACTTCGAGATCGAACTCGTCCGCATGATCGAGTGCCGCCGCAACCACCCCTCCATCGTCATGTGGGTGCCCTTCAACGAGGGCTGGGGCCAGCACGACACCGAACGCTACTGCGAGCTGATCAAGAAGCTCGACCCCACCCGCCTCGTGAACAACGCCAGCGGCTGGACGGATATGAAGGTCGGCGACGTGCACGACATCCACGCCTACCCCGGCCCTGCCATGCCGCCCGTCGAGGAAAAGCGGGCCGCCGTCCTCGGCGAGTTCGGCGGACTCGGCCTGGGCGTGGACGGCCACACGTGGACGGCCAAGCACTGGGGCTATCGGGGCGCGGCCAGCCAGGAGGACCTCACGAAGCAGTACGTGAAGCTCCTCCAGCGCCTCTACCAGCTCCGCGACAAGGGCCTGTGCGCCGGCATCTACACCCAGACGAGCGACGTGGAGACCGAGTGCAACGGCCTGATGACCTACGACCGTGAGCTGGTGAAGCTCGACCTCGAGGCGGCGGCGAAGGCCAACCGCGGCGAGTTCCCGCCCCCGCCCGACGTCAAGGTCATCGTGCCCACGTCGGAGAAGGAAGGCATCGCCTGGCGCTACACCACCGAGAAGCCGGCCGACGACTGGTTCAAGCCTGACTTCGACGACAAGGGCTGGAAGGAAGGCCCCGCCGGCTTCGGCACCCGGAACACCCCCGGCACCACCGTCCGCACCGAGTGGCGCACGCCCGACATCTGGATTCGCCGCACCGTCGAGCTGCCCTCGACCAAGCTCGTCAACCCCGCCCTCTCGATGCACCATGATGAGGACGCCGAGGTCTACATCAACGGCGTGCTGGCCGTGAAGATCGGCGGCTTCACCACGCAGTACGAGGAGTTCGAGCTGACCAAGGAGGGCGCCGCCGCCCTCAAGCCCGGCAGGAACGTCCTCGCCGTCCACTGCAAGCAGACCATGGGCGGCCAGTACATTGACCTGGGCCTCGTGGACCTGGTGCCGAAGGCCCGGTAGCCACACTCTCGGCGCCGCAAGGGCTGTGTCAGATCTGCCACGGCTGGCGCATGGCGCGGCCGCGCAGGCGGTTGGCCTCGGCGTCGCCGGGGAACTCCTCGGCCACGGGGTCCCAGCGCAGCTTGCGCCGCAGCAGCATGCAGATGGTGCCCAGGTGCAGCACCGAGGCGCAGCGGTGGCCCACTTCGGCGGGGAAGTACGGGTCCTTGCGACTCTTCACGCAGTCGAGGAAGTTGCGGTGCTCGCCGGCCGGGCAGGTGAACAGGTGGACGCCCGTGGACGGGATCGGCTCGTTCACGAGGTCCATGTTGCTCGCCCGGATGGGGGCGCACCACGAGGGGCTTTCGGCCCAGCCGTCGGTGCCCTCGAAGCGGATGCCGGTGCCGCCGCTCTTGATGTTCAGCACCACGCCGTTGGCGTAGCGGTAGGTGAGGTCGTAGGTGTGGAAGGTGTCGTAGAGGCCGGTGTCGAAGCGTGAGCCGGTGCCCTCGACCTCGATGGGGCCGGTGCGCTCGGTGTCGTTGGCCCACTGGGCCGTGTCGCACTGGTGGCAGCCCCAGTCGGCGAGAATGCCGGCGCCGGTGTCGGAGACGTAGCGGAACTGGAAGTGCACGCGCCCCGGGCAATAGGGGGTCATGGGCGCGGGGCCGAGCCACATGTCCCAGTCGAGTCCCGCGGGCACGGGCTGGGGCGTGGGGTCGCCCGGGCTGCCGGGCGCCTGGGGCAGGGTGACGACGATGCGCTGGAGCTTGCCGAGGCGGCCGTTGCGCACGATCTCGGCGAGGCGATGGTAGATGGCGATCGAGCGGTCCTCGGTGCTGGTCTGGAACACGGCGGCGTAGCGCTTCACGGTGTCGGCCAGGGCGCGGCCTTCGGCGATGTTGTAGGTGGGCTTCTCGCAGATCACGTCCTTGCCCGCCAGGATGGCGGTGACCGACATCAGGCAGTGCCAGTGGTCGGGGGCGGAGACCATCACGGCGTCCACGTCGGGCCGCTCGACCACGCGGCGCCAGTCGGGCGTGGTGAAGATGGCGTCGGCCTCGGCGGTGCGGCCGGCGTTGTTCAGGGTGTTCACGGCCACCTGATGGCCGCGGCTCAGGCACGCGGCGTCCACGTCGCAGAGGGCCACGATGCGCGCGTCGCGCTGGCGGAGGAAGCCGTTGAGGTTCTGGCCGATGCCGTGGCCGCCGAGGCCCACGAAGCCCATGTTCACGCTGTCGCTGGGCGGGGGCGCGCCCGGTCCGCCCAGGGCGTTGGGCGACACGACGGCGGGCGCGGCCAGCGCCGTGGCGGCCGCGGCGCGCAGGAACTGGCGGCGTGGGATGCTCGGCTCTCGCATGATCGCTTCCTCTCCTTGGGGGACGGTTGGGGGCCACCCACGGCAGTGTAATCCCCGGGGAGATGCGCGTCAAGGCGTTTGCGCGCAACGCCGGGGCGATGTTCAGGGCCGGGGCCGGGGCACGCGGCCGCATGCTGTATCACCCCTGAGCGGGAGAGAGTGATACAGCATGCGATCCGCGGGGACAGAAGCCAGAGAATCGCCAAAGCGCCTTGCTGTATCACCCTTGGGGACGGGAGCGTGGTGATAGGGCATGCGGGCGGGGTGTCTGATTTCTAAGACACGCGCGGAGTCTGCCCGCGCGAGGGATTAGACTGGGTGTAGGCTCTTTCTGTAGGTAGCTTCTGCTGCGGATTCTCGTAGCGACAAGCGTCCCGCTTGTC